>NZ_JBFRKH010000009.1:0-174836 GCF_041469265.1 Shewanella sp. 10N.286.51.B2 | reverse complement strand
TAGGCTTGCAAGTAATACACTAAGCAGCGTAAATCCAAGTTATTGATACTCGCATCGGCTGCAGCAAGCAGTTTCGGCTTAGCATGGAAGGCAATACCAAAATCAGCAGCATTAACCATAGGAATATCGTTGGCGCCATCGCCAATGGCCAGCCGTTGCCCTGCAGCAATTTGCCAAGTGGCACTGCACTTATCAATCACATTGGCTTTATATTGGGCATCAACCACATCACCTGTTACTTCACCGGTTAACTTACCCGCTTCAATGACCAGCTCATTGGCGTAAGCGGCATCTAAATCCAGTAAATCTTTTAAATAGCCCACAAATGGGGTGAATCCGCCCGAGGCTAACACTAACTTCCACTCGTTAGACTTTAGCTCTGCCACTAGGCTTTTAAGTCCTGGCATCAAAGGAAGTTGCTCACATAAAGTGCTGATAATACTCTCATTGGCGCCTGCAAGCTTACTGACCCTTAAGCGTAAACTCTCTTCAAAGTCTAATTCCCCTTGCATGGCCCTTTCGGTGACTTCTGATACCGCCTCACCCACGCCAGCCATCACAGCTAATTCATCAATACATTCTATTTGAATCGCGGTGGAGTCCATATCCATCACTAATAGACCCGGTTTAAATAAGCTCGCTAGCGGCGCGGTTATATTGAGAAGTTCTGCTTTTACCTGCAGCGGAAATTGACTCATCAGTGTCCCTAAAGCTGAGGTTGAGGCAAGTTCAAAACCTTGTAAATCGTTATGTCTCATCAAAGGCGTAATCGCGCAGTCTTGGGTTAACTTTGCCAGCCAGTCATTAATGGCCCCAAAAGATTGCGCTTCAAATACCACTCTAAAACGATAAGGGTACTTAACCTGAACATTGTTAAGATACTCGTCTTCAAAATAACGAGTTAAAGTGACATGATTATGGCTATACGTCGCATCAAATGTTGAGAATAACCACGTTAATGGCTGAATATTTACCTGAGTTTCCATGGACTGCATTTCCCCAATGATTGCGACTATCTACAATGAATTATTTCGATTAGTATTAATTAAATAGAAAAATGACCAAGGATTAAAGTGATTTTTGTTAAAGGTCTTAAAAAAAGCCAAAAAATCAGCAGATTAATTCAAATCAGCATTGCTGTAATTTTATTATTTGCTTTAGTGCATTTATGGAAGTCGAGCCTTAATAACGGTCAGCAACTGCTGAGTTCGCAAACCCAAATCATGGCGCGCTTATTAGCTCAACAAGTGGCCAATGGCGCAGCCCCAGCAATGCATCTACAAAATGATGAGCAACTACAATGGCTAGCCAATGCGCTCGTGCTCGACCCAAAAGTGATGTCAGTGAACATGTACAGTACTCAAGGGGTAAGGCTGGCGTTTGCCCAAAGCGTATCAGACATCGAATTTGACGCCGATGATAAAGTACTAACTGAGATGTTATCGCCCTACCCACCTTTAATTGAAAACGTGCTTCAAGGTGACAATAACTTAGGCTATATCGAGGTGAGGTTAAACTTACATATTTTCTTTGATGAATTAAAAAGCCACTATCAAGAAAATATGAAGCAACAACAAATTATGCTGATTATTGCAGGTATTATTGGTTTGCTGCTGTCGCGGGTCTTTTCGTTTAAACGCGCAGATTTCGACCGACGTAAAACTCGCGCCAAACAAGGACGTAAAAATAGCCAATTAGTGCAAAAAAGCTTGTCTGAAGAAATGCATCAACTTGAAGATAGCCGGACTGAACCGGCAGATGTGGATGACCAAAGCGCTAACCCAAAATCATCACTGATAACAGAGTCTGATAGCGATGAAAATATGACTTTTAAACAAGAGATACTAGAAGCCGAAAACCTCAGACTTGATGATAAAAGTAAACCCAATTAACCATTAAAAAAAAGCGTAACTGATAAATCAGTTACGCTTTTTTACGAAATAATAAACGTTAAATTACAGAGTAACTACTGCATCTAATGTCATGATAATCATTTCGTTGAAAGTATTTTGACGTTCATCAGAAGTGGTTTTTTCTCCGGTTCTGATGTGGTCAGAAACTGTCACTACGCATAATGCTTTAGCGCCAAGTTCGTGTGCAACACCGTAAAGGCCTGCCGCTTCCATTTCGACCCCAAGTACACCCATTTTTTCCATGGTATCGAACATAGAAGGATCTGGAGTGTAGAATAAATCAGCAGAGAAAACGTTACCTACACGCACTTTAGTTTCGTGCGTTTTAGCTGATTCGATCACTGCGTTCATTAAGCCATAATCTGCAATCGCAGCAAAATCTTGACCTTTAAAACGTAAACGGTTTGCTTGCGAGTCAGTACAAGCGCCCATTCCGATAATCACATCACGCACTTTTACGTCAGTGCTAATTGCGCCACAAGAACCAACACGGATTAGGTTTTTAACGCCGTAATCAGAAATAAGCTCATGCGCATAAATAGAACATGATGGAATACCCATACCAGAACCCATTACAGATACGCGAGTACCTTTATATGTTCCAGTAAAACCAAGCATGTTACGTACATCAGTAACTTGCTCTACATTTTCTAAAAATGTTTCAGCAATATATTTTGCACGTAATGGATCGCCTGGGAATAAAACTGTTTCAGCAAATGCACCGTCAACAGCATTAATATGTGGTGTAGCCATGGAAAAACCCCTATATTTTTATCGTATATCTTTATATGTGGGCAGCAAAGTCATCCCCTTCGCTGCCGGACGTGATTCTACTATATTTATTAACAGATTAACCTTAGTAGATAGCATTTGAATCATCAATTAATGAATGATTCGCCATAATCCATAGGTTCAAGCTTAAAATACGTCGCAATAGACTGCCCAATGTCGGCAAAACTGTTTCTACGGCCTAATGAACCGGCAGCTAACCCCGCGCCTAAAGCAATCACAGGAACACGTTCGCGGGTATGCTCGGTGCCAACCCAGCTTGGATCGCAACCATGATCGGCTGTCAGTAATAACAAGTCATCAGGGTTAAGTAAGGCTAATAACTCTGGCAAACGTTGGTCAAAGTATTCTAAAGCTTTGGCGTAACCGGCAATATCACGACGGTGTCCGTAGTGGGAATCAAAGTCAACAAAGTTAGTAAATACAATGGTGTTATCTTCAGCACGCTTGATTTGCTCAAGGGTTGCATCGAATAACTCTTCAAGACCTGTTGCCTTAAATTTCTGGGTAATACCGCTGTTAGCATAAATATCGGCAATTTTACCAATACTCACCACTTCACCACCGGCATCTTTAAGCTTATCTAATACCGTTGGCGCTGGCGGTAATACCGCATAATCATGTCGATTACCTGTACGGGCAAAATCTTCAGGACCCGAGCCCACAAATGGACGCGCAATCACGCGGCCAATATTGTAAGGCTCTAGCTCTTCACGGGTAATTTCGCACAAACGGTATAGGTTTTCTAAACCAAATGATTCTTCATGACAGGCAATTTGAAAAACTGAATCAGCTGAAGTATAAAAAATTGGCTTACCGCTGCGCATGTGTTCTTCGCCAAGTTCTTCTAAAATTGTTGTACCTGAAGCATGGCAATTACCCAAAAAGTCGGTTAAGCCCGCACGTTTGAGGATTTTATCCGTAAGCTCTTTTGGAAAAGAGTTGGTTAAATCAGAAAAGTAACCCCATTCATACAATACTGGCACGCCAGCCATTTCCCAGTGTCCACTAGGCGTATCTTTACCTGAGCTTAATTCATCCGCATGGCCATAAGCGCCAATCACGTCGATATTATCAGCGAAACCATCGGCGAATTTACCCGTACTTTCAAAACCTAAATGGCCTAGACCGAGCTTTGCCAGGTTTGGCAGTGTTAATGGTCCTTTTCGGCCAATATCGGCTCGGCCTTCAGCACAGGCTTTAGCAATATGACCAAAGGTATCTGAACCTGTATCTCCGAATTTTTCAGCATCAGTGGCAGCACCAACACCAAAAGAATCCAACATTAAAATAAATGTACGTTTCATAATTTTTACTCCATTATAAATCTGAAGCGCGGATATAACGGTAGATTTCAGGCGTCTTTTCTGGCGCAGAATCTTCAATGTTAATCGCCTGCTGAACGGCAGCAGAGGCTTCTTCGAAAGCGGCTTCAGATTGAGCATGTACCATGGCGATAGGCTTATCAGCTGATATCTCATCACCTAATGCACATACTTCTGTTAATCCAACGCTATAATCTAATGCGTCGCCAGGCTTTCTGCGGCCACCACCTAAGGTCACTACCGCTAAACCTAACTCTCGGGTATCCATGCTATGAGCAAAACCCTGTTTGTTGGCATACACAGGACGAATAATTTTCGCCTGTGGCAAATATTTGTCATAAGACTCAACAAAATCTGCTGGCCCGCCAAGGCCTGATACCATACGGCCAAAAATTTCAGCCGCTTTACCATTATTTAAAACAGTATTTAATTTTGTACGTGCGTCAGCATCATTTTGCGCAATGCCGCCAAGTACGAGCATTTCAGCACATAGGCCCATAGTGACTTCGTAAAGACGTGGGTTACGGTAAGCGCCAGTTAAAAAGTTAATCGCTTCACGCACTTCAACCGCGTTACCGGCACATGATGCCAATACTTGGTTCATGTCAGTTAATAAAGCGGTAGTTTTAGTGCCAGCACCGTTTGCCACTGCTGTAATACTGCGAGCAAGTTCTTCAGAGGCTTCATAAGTAGGCATGAATGCGCCGCTACCGACTTTGACGTCCATTGCTAAAGCATCTAGCCCAGCTGCGAGCTTTTTAGAAAGAATTGAAGCAGTAATTAACGAGATAGACTCAACGGTTGCGGTATTATCACGGATTGAATAGAAACGCTTATCGGCTGGGACTAAATCACCGGTTTGGCCAATAATGGCAACGCCAGCTTCTTTAACTACTTTGCGAAACAACTCACTTGATGGCTCGGTTTGGTAACCAGGAATGGCATCAAATTTATCTAAGGTGCCGCCAGTATGACCAAGGCCGCGACCCGAAATCATCGGGACATAACCACCACATGCCGCCGCCATTGGGCCAAGCATCAGGCTAATGACATCACCAACACCGCCGGTACTGTGCTTATCAATAATGGGGCCGTCAAGTGACAGTGCATCCCAGTTTAATACAGTACCTGAGTCACGCATACCTGTGGTTAAGGCAATACGTTCATCCATGTTCATATCTTGAAAATAAACAGCCATACCAAAAGCGGCTATTTGGCCTTCTGAAATGGTATTTTGAGTAATGCCATCAACAAAAAATTGAATTTCAGCTGCGCTTAATGCATCACCATTACGTTTTTTACGAATAATTTCTTGAGCGAGAAACATGCTACTTCCTCCAGCAAGATGAATTTATTGAGCCATCTTGCTACAACAATAAGGCACCGAATGGGCTAAAATGATCCATTCGGTGCATGCTAAATCGTTATGTCAAAACCGTACAATACTAACTTTGATTAGTAACCTTGTGCACCAGCAGGCGCATCGGCTAACTCAAGAGTATGAAGTAAGCTAGTTAATAAGCTTGAAGCGCCGAATCTAAAGTGTGCCGGAGTAACCCAGTCAGCACCTAGAATGCGTTCAGCTAAACCTAAAAACTCGGCAGTTTTAGCCGCGTCACGTACACCACCGGCTGGTTTAAAACCAACATTGGTGTTCTTTTCGCTAATCACGGTTAACATGATTTCAGCCGCTTCAAGTGTGGCATTAACCGGTACTTTACCGGTTGATGTTTTGATAAAGTCAGCACCTGCATCAATTGAAAGCTCAGATGCTTTACGAATTAACGCTGCATCTTTTAACTCACCTGATTCGATAATCACTTTTAAGATAGCTTGATCGCCACAGGCTTCTTTACACGCTTTGACTAGCTCAAAACCTAAGCTTTCGTTGCCAGCCATTAATGAGCGGTATGGAAATACCACATCAACTTCGTCTGCGCCGTAAGCTACAGCCGCACGGGTTTCTAATACTGCGATAGCAATATCGTCATTACCGTGTGGGAAGTTAGTCACTGTGGCGATTTTGATGTCTTCACAATCAAGTTCGTTTAAGGTTTTACGAGCGATAGGGATAAAACGAGGGTAAATACAAATTGCAGCGGTATGTCCAGCAGCAGTATTCGCTTTATGACATAAATCTATGACCTTTTGGTCAGTATCATCATCATTTAATGTGGTTAAATCCATTAATGAAATGCCAAGTTGTGCTGCTTTTTTTAAATCACTCATGTGTGCTCTCCAAAACAAAAAATAAATTAATCTTGTTATGGCAATGCAATTAAGCTGGCATTAGGGTGTTGATGGGGCCGGGCCTTCGAGCATTGCCAGTAAATAAATTCATAAATTACTGAACTAAGTATTCAATCTGATAACGAGTACCACGACTTGAATCCTTGAAGACCGGAAGAGGTGAAACAAAGATTATTGTTTCATCCATTCCGCGAAAAATCCGTTTTAGCGCGCAAATCAATCCAAATTAATGACAAGCTAATATCACTTATTTGGACCTTAATATTTATCTAAATACACTTTAGCAAATTCTACGGTATATTTAAGTAAATACTAACATAAATTAATAAAAAAATAGAGCCACACAAGTGTGGCTCTATACTTTCAAGCAATCTTAGAACTTGTAAGTTGCTGTGAAGTAATGTGCGAAACCGGTAGTTTCTAGACCGAATGTACCTTCATCTTTAAGAAGGTAAACGTCTTTATACGCTTTTAAGCCGTAACCTAGTGCGTAGTTGTCTGAATGCCAATGTAAACCGAAATATGCCGCGCCACCGTTAGAGGTGAAAGTAGTGTTTTCGTATGAACCATCCTCATCATACGCATTAACTTCATCTGCACCGAACTGGTAATCAACATAGCCCTGGAAAGAAATAAAAGTACCGTTATCAAAGTTAACCACAGGCTTAAACCAGTTCATAGAGAACTGGTAACCGTTCCACTCTTTAGTATTTAGGTCGTAAAAACCGTATAAGTTCATGCCAGTTTTACCTAACCATGGAACCATAACGTCAGCACCGATACCAATTGAAGCATTGTTTACGTCACCATCAGCATCAAGTACAACTTCATTACCATCTTTATCAAAAGTTGTGTATTCGCCTGTGATCGCACCGCCACCGAAGTTAAATAAAGTCGAGATGTAAACTTCTTGGACTGGGCCAAAAGAAAGGTCTTTGCCAGTGATTGCATCAAGAGAAAAACGTGGAGCAAACTTCATGAACATCTTGCTAGCACCAGCGCCTTTGTCACCGTAGTTTTTATTTGCTAAGTTGAAAACATCCACATAGCCATACAGATCAACAATACCAGCGCGACCACCAAATTCCATTTCTAAGTAGTCATGGCCATTATCAGTAGAACCATCGCGTGGAAGCTCATTTACTGCGTACATTGCGTTGAACTGCATCCAGCTGTAATCGCCAGAACGTAAATCGGTACGGTCAGCAGCCATTGCTGGTGCAGACATTGCAGCAACAGTTGTTGCAGCTAAAGCTAAAGTTTTAACGTTTTTCATTATCAACCCCATTGATATTTGTTTTTAACCACCTACATGGATGGCGTTTTTTATAAACGTTCGCATTGTACCTATTTCGGCCAAAAGCTCAATACAAAAAAGACAAAATACGAATACTTAATCCTAAAACGTGAACAATGTCGCTACTTTTAACTAACAACCAATAATTAAATAATCTATAAAACTATTTATATGCCCAATATCATTATATAAAACCCTAGCAAGTAACACACCATAAACAGCTGTAGCAAAAGTTGATTAAGTAAAATTCACTGAGAATTCCTGTTTTTAAAGACAAAAAAAAGCCGTAGTTACTAAATGATAACGACCTTTTTATTGGTAATGTTTACATCATGGGAGTTATAACATCGCTAAAAATTGACCCGTAAATGTTGAACTTAAGAAGTTAACAAGCGAGCTATCAATAACGGCACGTATATCAAACTTAGCAAGTTCATGGTGACCAGTAGGAACCAGCTAATCCAGCTAATCCAGCTAATCCAGCTAATCCAGCTAATCCAGCTAATCCAGCTAATCCAGCTAATCCAGCTATTAGCATAGCCATAGCCATAGCCATAGCCATAGCGGATAAGTGAGCAGCGCCACATAATGCCAATGCAAGGATAACCACTATTTTTAGACACAAAAAAGGCCGCTATTAATAAATAATAACGGCCTTTTTATTAACTAGGTTTAAACCATAGCGAATATTAAATCGCTAAGAATAGACCCGCTAATGTTGCACTCATTAAGTTAGCTAGTGAACCAGCAATAACAGCACGGATACCAAGCTTAGCAAGGTCATGGCGACGACTAGGAGCCATTGAACCTAAACCACCTAATAGAATAGCAATAGACGATAAGTTAGCGAATCCACATAATGCGAATGAAATGATAGCTTTGGTTCTATCAGACATCATCATGCCAGTCTCAGCAACTACTTTGAAACCTTCTGCAGAAGCATCAAGTAAGTAAGGAGCAAAGTTTAGGTAAGCAACAAATTCGTTTACAACAATCTTTTGGCCGATGAATGAACCCGCTACAAGCGCTTCGTTCCAAGGTACACCGAT
This sequence comes from Shewanella sp. 10N.286.51.B2, assembly GCF_041469265.1. NCBI lineage: Bacteria > Pseudomonadati > Pseudomonadota > Gammaproteobacteria > Alteromonadales > Shewanellaceae > Shewanella > Shewanella sp. 10N.286.51.B2. Next base: position 166,213 of record NZ_JBFRKH010000009.1, on the reverse strand, counting down.
TAAGAATGCTAATGGCATGAAAATGTAACCAAGAATAAGTTCTAAAGTAATACCTTCAAGACCAAACCAACCAGTTACACCACCGATGATACCGTTGACCATTGCAATTAAACCAACGAAGGCAATTAACATTGCACCCACGTTTAGTGCTAAATGCATACCAGATGAAGCACCGCCAGCAGCAGCGTCTAATACGTTAGCTGGTTTATCAGGATCTTCAGGAAGATCTGACATGTCATTTTTAGCTTCTTCAGTTTCAGGATGCATTAGTTTAGCCATCATCAAACCACCAGGAGCCGCCATGAATGATGCAGCAACTAAGTATTCAATTGGTACACCCATTTGCGCGTAACCGGCTAATACTGACCCCGCGATTGATGCTAAACCACCAACCATGATTGCGAATAATTCAGAGTTAGTCATAGTCGCAATAAATGGACGAACAACTAGTGGCGCTTCAGTTTGACCAACGAAAATATTCGCTGTCGCTGACATAGACTCAGTACGGCTAGTACCTAATGCTTTTTGCAAGCCACCACCGATGAGACGGATGATCCACTGCATAATGCCTAAGTAGTAAAGCACTGCGATTAATGAAGAGAAGAACACGATAACGGGTAAAACATTTACCGCGAAAATAAAGCCAACTTTGAATTGAGCTAAGTCGCCAAATACGAAGTTAATGCCCGATTGTGCATAACTAATTACACTAGATACGGCATCTGACATACCTTGTAAGATATCTTTCCCCACTGGTACGTATAAAACGAAACCTGCAAAGAATGCTTGAATAGCTAAAGCACCACCAACAGTACGCACATTAATTGCTTTTCTGTTATTTGATAGTGCATAACCGATTGCTAGTATGGTAACCACACCTACTAGACTCATTAGTATATCCATTAATCACGACCCTTTTTTAATTTGTTAACGATATGTATAATTGTTGTTAACTCACCTATTTTCAGTTAGTGATTATAACTGACGAGCGGATGAAAATCGTGGATTAGTTCATAGTTTTAGAGTTTAATTTCAGGATCTTATCCCACAGCAACGCCCATCAACTACGGTGTTTAAAAAAAAAGAATTACAGCTCAAACAGTTGTCGAGCATTTACCCCCAACTGTTCCACAATTAAAACAGTGGTTTTTTTTTGTAATTTTGCTATCTGTTCAACAAAACTTATTATCTGAAGCGGAGTATTTCGTTTATCTGGTGAATTATAGGGCGCCATGCTGGGAGAGTCGGTTTCTATTAGGAAGTGTTTAATATCAACTTCTGTAACCGTTTTTTGTAACTTTTTGGCGCTAGGGTTCATGATTAACCCACCTATTCCCAGTTTATAGCCCAGTTCAATATAAGATTTTGCCAACTCTGGGGCGCCATAAAAGCCATGAATAACCCCACCTTTAGGGTTAGGGTATTTTTTCAACATGGCTAATAGCTGTGGATGAGCTTTTACGGCATGTAAAATCACCGGTAATTGCCAATCAATTGCTGATGCTAATTGAGCCTCGAGTAAATCCAACTGTGATTTAGACCAATGTCGAAGCTTATCTAAACCACATTCCCCCAGGGCAACAAACCTTGGATTAGGCCTATGTTTAGCGATGAGATTATTTAACGCCGCCACTGCTTGAGAAATGTCAGCAGGTACATACCAAGGGTGGATACCTAAGGCAAAATAGCAGTCAAACTCGCTGGTAACCTCTAGCTGTTTAGCCCAAGATGACTCACTCACCCCTGGAATAATGACGTTGTCGATCCCGTTTGCGCGCATCTTTGCAAACAAAGCAGCTCTATCGTGGTCAAAATCCACAAGATCAAGGTGGGCATGGGTATCTATCATCACTTTCCCTCAAACAAATAACTTTACTGCAAATCACAGCTAATGCAGCAAACCTGCTTAGCACTTTTTACGTTACTCATCTTGCCACTATAGAATAAAATTAGCCTCAAGCTTAAATCACAGCCAATAAAAAAGGCGGTTAGACCGCCTTTTAACATCAAACACCCCAGTGATTAGTTTTCGCGAGTTTTAGCGAACTCTACATCAGGGTAACGTTCCATGGATAAATTCAGATTTACCATAGTCGGTGCAATATAAGTTAGGTTATTACCACCATCTAAGGCTAAATTGCTGCTGCACTTACGACGGAACTCTTCGAGTTTACGCTCATCTTTACAGTAAACCCAGCGGGCGGTTGAAACACTAATGCCTTCATAAATCGCTTCGACGTTATATTCACTCTTAAGGCGTCCAACAACCACTTCAAACTGCAGTACGCCAACTGCGCCCACAATTAAGTCGTTGGTATCTAGCGGTCTAAAGACTTGAACAGCGCCTTCTTCGGCAAGCTGTACGAGACCTTTAAGCAATTGCTTTTGCTTTAACGGATCTTTTAAGCGAATACGGCGGAACATTTCAGGGGCAAAGTTAGGAATACCAGTAAACTTAACTTTTTCACCTTGGCTGAAAGTATCACCAATTTGAATGGTGCCATGGTTATGTAAACCGATAATATCACCTGGGTAGGCTTCTTCAACTTGCTCACGATCACCAGCAACGAAGGTTAACGCATCAGAAATACGCACATCTTTACCGACACGTACATGATGCATTTTCATGCCTTTCTCGTACTTACCAGACACAATACGCATAAATGCGACGCGGTCACGATGCTTAGGATCCATGTTCGCTTGGATTTTGAAGATAAAGCCAGAGAACTTTTCTTCTTCAGCATGAATATCACGTACTTCAGTGGCGCGAGGTTGAGGCTTAGGTGCCCACTCAGTTAAACCGTCAAGTATATGATCAACACCAAAGTTACCTAATGCGGTACCAAAATAGACAGGTGAAAGTTTACCGGCTAGAAACGCCTCTAAATCGAACTCATGTGATGCACCGATCACAAGTTCTAATTCTTCACGTAATAACTCAGCAAGTTCAGCACCAATTGCTACATCAAGTTCAGGATTATCAAGGCCTTTCACTGTACGCACTTCTTGAATTTTATGCCCTAAACCTGACTGGTATAAAATTGCTTCGTCGCGATGGATATGATAAACCCCTTTAAACGACTTACCACAGCCAATCGGCCAAGTGATTGGCGCACATGCGATTTTTAGCTCAGTTTCAACTTCGTCCATCACTTCCATAGGATCGCGAATATCACGGTCACATTTATTCATGAATGTCACGATTGGTGTGTCACGTAAACGGGTAACTTCCATTAGTTTACGGGTTCGGTCTTCGACACCTTTGGCCGCGTCGATCACCATAAGACATGAGTCAACAGCGGTTAAGGTACGGTAAGTATCTTCAGAGAAGTCTTCGTGACCTGGAGTATCAAGTAGGTTTACTAGGCAATCACTGTAAGGAAATTGCATTACCGAAGTAGTAATAGAAATACCACGGTCTTTTTCCATTTCCATCCAGTCAGATTTTGCATGCTGTTTAGAGCCACGACCTTTAACGGTACCTGCAGTTTGAATTGCTTGTCCGAATAAAAGTACTTTCTCAGTAATAGTGGTCTTACCGGCATCAGGATGCGAAATAATCGCGAAGGTACGACGTTTATCGACCTCTACTGTTTGAACTGACATGGTTTACTTGCCCTAGCATAATAAAAAGGCGCAAATTATAGCGTTTCCCATCTAGGTTGGCTAGGTAAACTCACTTAAACCCAAATGGTGATGGTTTAAAAAACCCAAAAACCCAAAAACCCAAAAGGCTAATGCCGATGCATTAGCCTTTGTGCTGAGCTAACAATTATTATTAATTAGCGACTGTAGATTGTTCAAGTATTTGCAGCGCTTGGGCTAGCTCTATTCTGGCATAACGATGTTCAACAAAATCATAAATATTTGTTGCCAAGCTTAAGCGATAATAATCCGCTGCCAGTTGATAATCTTTTTGCTCCACCGCTTTTTTAGCTAGGTAGAAATAGGCTTCACACAGACGCTCAGCATACTCCTGAGGTTGAGTCAGGTTGACTTTAGCTGCATCAAAAACTTGCTCTTTAGTCAGCTTACCAAGGTAATAATCAATGATGACTGAAGACCACGCCTGATCGTTAAGCGATTGGCGGTTAGTTAATAGCTCGGCTTGCGCTGCTTGCTGATCTGTCGGCACTTGCACTAGGTATAACCACAAAGCACGATAACCATCAGCAGGTGCTTGGGCCAAAAATGTGCGCATATCTTCAGTGGCTAACTCATAGCGTTCACCGTAATACAAAGCAATACCACGGTTGAGATAAGCATAATCATATTGGGGTGATAACTCTAAGACCCCATCAAAAGACTCATAAGCAGGTTCAAACTCGCCTTCTTGGGTGTAATAAATCCCTAAGAAATTATATGCATCAGCAAGATTAGGTTGTAATTTTATCGCTTGGTGAAAATCAATTTTAGCTAGTAGTCGTAGGCCAACACTATCGTAGATAACACCACGGTCATAATGAAAGCGTGCTCGTTGCTCAGTGGTTAATTCCATAGAGGCTAAAATGTCATTGAGCTTAGCTAAAGTGACTTCTAACTTGTAATCAGGCACTTTGGGAGAAACCATCACTTTGCCTGACGCTGCGCTATTATCATTGCCTGAAAGTGAAGCACAACCTGACAATAACATACTGGCACCGACACATAATGCTACCACAGTGGTCCGTAATTTATGTTCCATTTAAATACCTTATCAGGTTCTATAGTTAGTTTGCATCATATCAACCAATAGCGCCAAGGGCTACGCAGTTAAAGATAAATTTATCATTGGCTAAATTTTGCCAATAAAAAAGGAGAGCCTTAGCTCTCCTTTATCGATTAGATTAACTGAGTTAATCTAACAACTATTCTGCAGCAGGTTCTGCTTTAGTAACAGCTTCTTTGATAGAAAGTCTTACACGACCTTGACGGTCAACTTCCATCACTTTAACGTCAACTTCTTGGTTCATCTCAAGGTGGTCAGAAACGTTAGCAACACGCTCTTCACTGATTTGAGAAATATGAACTAAGCCATCTTTACCAGGTAAGATGTTAACGAATGCGCCAAAATCAACGATACGGATAACTTTACCTTTGTAGATACGGCCGACTTCAACTTCAGCAGTAATCTCTTCGATGCGACGGATAGCTTCTTTAGTTGCTTCACCATTTGAAGAAGCAATTTTAACAGTACCGTTGTCATCTAATTCAATTGTTGTACCGGTTTCTTCAGTAAGTGCACGAATAGTTGCACCACCTTTACCGATAACGTCACGAATTTTTTCAGGATTAATCTTGATAGTCGTAATACGTGGAGCGTGATCAGAGATATCTTCACGTGCGCCACCAATTGCTTGGTCCATCACGTTAAGAATATGAACACGAGCGCCGTATGCTTGTTGCAGAGCGATATCCATGATCTCTTGAGTGATACCTTCAATCTTGATATCCATCTGCAGAGCAGTAATACCATCACGGGTACCAGCTACTTTAAAGTCCATGTCACCTAAGTGATCTTCATCACCTAAAATGTCAGAAAGAACAACAAAGTCGTCGCCTTCTTTAACTAGACCCATTGCGATACCAGCAACTGAACTCTTGATTGGTACACCCGCATCCATTAATGCTAATGAAGTACCACAAACAGAAGCCATAGAGCTTGAGCCGTTTGATTCAGTAATTTCTGAAACAACGCGGATGCTGTATGGGAATTCTTCAGCTGAAGGCATAACGGCATTCATACCACGCCAAGCTAGCTTACCGTGACCGATTTCGCGACGCTTAGGTGAACCTACCATGCCAGTTTCACCAACTGAGTATGGAGGGAAGTTGTAATGAAGCATGAAGCGGTTAGTACGCTCGCCCATGATGCTATCAATTTTCTGTGCATCACGTTCTGTACCTAAAGTACAAGTAACTAACGCTTGAGTTTCACCACGAGTGAATAATGAGCTACCGTGAGTACGTGGAAGTACACCAGCAAGTACATTCAATGCGCGGATCATATCTGGTTCACGACCGTCGATACGTGGCTTGCCACTGATAATACGACCACGAACAATGTTCTTCTCTAAGCTACCAAGTAAGTTATCAACTTCACGTTGATCAACATCTGCGTTTTCAGCAACTAATGCCGCTTTTGCTGCTGCTTTAACAACACCAACTTGCGCATAACGATCTTGCTTAACTTCAATTTGGTAAGCTTCAGTCATGCCAACTTCAGCTAAATCTTTAATTTTAGCAACTAAGTCTTGATCTTGAACAGGAGCAGTCCAATCCCAAGTAGGCTTGCCCGCTTCAGCTTTAAACTCAGCAATCGCATCAACCACAACTTGTTGTTGATCGTGACCGTAAGTTACCGCGCCTAGCATGATTTCTTCAGCAAGTGACTTAGCTTCAGATTCAACCATCAATACAGCGCTTTTAGTACCTGCAACAACAAGATTTAAGTCGCTTTCAGCAACTTGATCTACTGATGGGTTAAGTAAGTATTCACCGTTGATATAACCAACACGTGCAGCACCTAATGGTCCATTGAATGGAATACCAGAAATAGCCAGCGCTGCTGAAGTACCAATCATAGCCACAATGTCTGGCTCAATTTGTTGGTCTACAGAAACAACAGTAATAATGACTTGGACTTCGTTTTTAAAACCGTTAGGAAATAAAGGACGAATTGGACGGTCGATTAAACGAGCAATAAGCGTTTCGTCTTCATTTGGACGACCTTCACGCTTAAAGAAACCACCAGGGATCTTACCAGCAGCGTAAGTCTTCTCTTGGTAGTTAACTGTTAGTGGGAAGAAATCACGGCTTAAATCCGCAACTTTTTTACCAACTACAGTAACAAGGACAGTTGTATCGCCCATGCTCGCTAGTACTGCAGCATCAGCTTGACGTGCAATAACACCTGTTTCTAAGGTGACAGTATGTTGACCATACTCAAAACTCTTTACAATTGGATTCACGTGACCCATTCCTTAATTATTGACCTTTAAATTACGCGCACAAGTATACTTCAATTTTTTATAATAGTTAAAGGTCATCGCCATATCAGTCTAAAAAATAATTTATATTTTGCCTTTTAAGGTCGATATGGTTATATGAATTCATATCTCATGGCAATATAAAATGATAATAACAATGCCCTGGCCGAAAAATAGGCTTTAATCCTTGGGCTAAACGCTATACTTAATGACTTTTTGAACAAATTTATCTACAGTGAAAGGTAGAAAATACCTAACAATAACAAGCAGGTTTTTTAGGTAATTTAAGATTTTGTTAGCCCGCCAACAAAAGTAAGCTCAACGTTATTGCAAATGGAAATAAAATAATGCCGCCACAGTTTAAGTCTTTGACATGGAAGCAAACAAATTTAGTGGTGTTCACAGCATTATTTTTTGCTATTGCTATTTTTATTGTCGAGCTTGCACTGGTTGTTATTACCACCAAACAGCAAATCCAGGCCTCCCAGCAAGAACTCGTCAATTCTGTTGAACAAACCATATCTAATGTGGTGTGGGCTTTAGATGACAAACAGACCCAGCAAAACTTAGAAGGTATTGTAAAAATTGATGATATTCGTTCTGCTATCATCACCTTAGATGACAATTCCTTGTATGTTGAAGCAAGTCATCAGGCCAAACGATATCCAACTTACTATGACAGTTTGAGTTACTTGCTCTTTGATGAGTTAAAGGAAATCTCACGACCTTTGTATCGACCGCACTATTTTGAGGGCGATAAAAAACAGCAACAAATTGGCACCTTATCTATCCATTACGATATTCAAGCAATGACCAATAATTTGTTTAACCGACTTCAGTTAAGTTTTATCGCCACCTTAGCCAGAGCCTTATTGCTCACTTTAGTGCTCACGATTGTGTTTCACCGATTCCTCACTCAGCCAATCGCGCAGATCAGCGAAGCCATTGATAACATTGATCCTGAATTACCGCATGAAAACCTCATTCCCATAACCTGTGCCCATAAAGATGACGAGCTTGGACTTGTCTCCACAAAATTAAATCAAATCTTATTGCAGTTCAGTCAGGCTCAAAACAAATTACGAAAAATGGCCACCCGAGATCCTCTCACTAATTTGCCCAATAGAACCCTACTACTTGAAACATTAAGTGTCACCATACAACGTGCGCGCGTTCACAAACGCCAATTCGCACTATTATTTATTGACCTCGATAGATTTAAAAATGTAAATGACTCTTTAGGGCATACTATCGGTGATCAATTCCTTGTAAGAATAGCCCGAATTTTAGAATCGGGCATCGCTGATAAAGGCAGCGTGGCCCGCCTAGGAGGTGATGAGTTTGTTATCGTTGCAGATGATATAAAAACCCCGCAACACGCCGCTGATTTCGTTGAACAGCTGTTAAAGCAACTCAATATGCCAATACAGCTGAATGAGCATACGATTCACCCTGCGGCCTCGATTGGTATTGCGATATACCCTGAAGATGGCCAAGGCGCTGAGGAGCTTATCCGGCACGCCGATATTGCCATGTATAGCGCTAAAGCCGCGGGTTCAAACCAGTGGGCCTTTTTCAAGCAGCAAATGACCGAACATGCCGCACTTAGATTAAAAACCGAGGCCTCTTTACACAATGCGCTTAAGCGAAATGAATTTAGGCTTTATTTTCAGCCCAAATTAGATCTTAAAACTAATGAAATTGTCGGCTGTGAAGCCTTAATCCGCTGGCAAAAAGACGGCAAACTTGTGCCACCCATGGCGTTTATTCCTATCGCTGAAGAAACTGGCATTATCATTCCCATCGGCAGATGGGTTATTGAGCAAAGTTGTAAGCTGCTCCGTGAGTGGGAGAAAAAATACAACCGCGTCATTCCCATTGCGGTAAATGTCGCTTCACAGCAGTTTGCTGATGCAAGCTTGGTATCCGATATCAAACAATTGGCGCTACGTTATCAAATTCGCCCCGAGTTATTGGAAATCGAAATAACCGAAACATCACTGATGAATGATATCACTCAAGCCATCGCTAAACTCGAACAACTTAAAAGTGCCGGTTTTGGTATTGCCGTGGATGATTTTGGTACCGGCTATTCATCTTTGTCTTATTTACGCCGTTTGCCTATTACCACAATGAAAATCGACCGCTGCTTTGTCTCTGACTTACCCCATGATGGCGCCATCGCCTCCACTATTCTAATGCTAGGGCAACAGCTAAATCTGGATATTGTTGCAGAAGGGATTGAAAACCAAGCGCAGCTGGCATGGCTACAACAACATCATTGCCAAGTTGGTCAGGGGTTTCTATTTAGTAAACCTTTACCACAAGACGAGTTTGAAGCGCGCTATTTTGGTGAGCAGCAGGTAAAGGTAGAGCAGGCGTAAACAAGAATGCTAGTTAAACTACATTTATTTTAGCCAATAAAAAAGGAGGCATAGCCTCCTTTTTTACGGTTTGATCTACTTACCGCAAGCAATAAGCAAATTAAACGTCGTTATTAACGACGTAAACCTAACTTCTGGATTAGAGCAGTATAACGAGCTACGTCAGTACGCTTAAGGTAAGCAGTAAGCTTACGACGTGCGCTAACCATACGTAGTAGACCACGACGTGAATGGTGATCATGGATGTGCTCTTTGAAATGACCTTGTAGATGGTTAATCTGTGCAGTCAATAAAGCTACTTGTACTTCAGTTGAACCAGTGTCGTTTTCACAACGTGCGAATTCAGCTACGATTTTAGCTTTTTGTTCATTACTTAGTGACATAAATATCTCCAGAAAAAATTAAATTATCTCAAGCCGATCACTAACTCAGCCTGAGGGCGCAATATATTAACCGAAAGCGCAGCTTACCGCAATAAAAAATCTGCATATCCGACTGCGGCAATCTTGCCACAGTAAAATATACAGATTGATATAGATTAAACTAACAAGTTAGAGCCACTACTCTTGACTGTGGTCAACCACTAATCTTTTGGGTGCGAGTAAGCCATCATCATTTTTAAAGCCAATGCCAATAAACTTTCTTGACTCACCTAAAGTGATCCGTAGAAGTTGATCATCTAGCACACCTTCAGCCTGAACAGGTTGGCCTTGTAAAATATACTGAGCACTGGTCTCAGGTAAATTTACTTCAGCAAAGTTCGCGACCGCGGTATCCATTGGTAATAGTAATGGGTCTAATACATCACTTGAAGGTATTTCAGACTTTTCAGCCTCATCTACCATCGCCATCAATTGCTCTAAGGTCACCATTTTTTCATATGGATAGTCAGCAACTTGAGTACGTCTAAGCATAATGACATGAGCCCCACAGCCTAGCATTTCCCCTAAATCATCAACGATGGTGCGAATATAAGTACCTTTAGAACAATGAATGTCTAAGGTTAACTCATCACCTTCTAAGCCGACGTATAGCAACTCAAACACATTAATTGGTCGGGCTTCACGGGGGACTTCAATGCCTTCACGTGCATATTTGTATAAAGGCTGACCTTGATACTTTAATGCCGAATACATAGAAGGAACTTGCATGGTTTTACCACGAAAGTGTTCAAGTGACACTTCAAGCTTTTCTTGGGTAAAATTGACAGGTCTTATCTGCACAACTTCACCGTCAGAATCACTGGTATCAGTTCTTTCACCTAACTTGGCCGTCACTAAATAACGTTTATCAGCATCAAGTAAATGTTGAGAAAACTTGGTTGCTTCACCTAAACAAATAGGTAGCATCCCGGTTGCCAATGGATCCAAAGCGCCAGTATGGCCGGCTTTGTTAGCTTGGTAGAGACGTTTGACACGTTGCAAAGCATGGTTAGAACTGATGCCAGTTCCTTTATCTAATAGCACTATGCCATCAATAAAACGCCCTTTGCGACGACGAGCCATTAGTCTTTTCCTTCTGTATTTTCTTCAGCGTCAGTTGATTCTTCAGAACCAAACTTTTCTTGCTTTGCCTTATCACTCGTAATCACTTGGCTTACTAAGTTAGACATACGCATACCTTCAACTAATGAACTGTCATAGACAAAACGTAGTTCAGGCATAACACGTAGCTTCATGCGGCCAGCAATTAGTGTTCTGATGTAAGGAGCTGCTGCAGCAAGTGCTTCGACTTTTTGATCGACTAATTCACGATCTTCTTCAAAGAAGGTCACAAATACTTTTGCGTAGCTTAAATCTCGTGACACATCAACATCGTTTACTGTAACAAAACCGATGCGAGGGTCTTTCATATCGCGCTGTAACACCATAGCAAGCTCTTGTTGCAGCTGCTGCGCGATTCGACGAGTACGACTAAATTCTTTTGCCATAATATTGTTACCATAGCCTTATATAAATAAAAAAGGCGGCTTACGCCGCCCTTTCTGTGTTACAGCGTTCGGGCCACTTCGACCGTCTCGAAGACTTCAATCTGATCGCCCACTCGGACGTCATTGTAGTTCTTCACACCGATACCACATTCCATGCCGTTACGAACATCAGCAACGTCATCTTTAAAGCGTCGTAATGATTCAAGCTCACCTTCGTATATAACCACGTTGTCACGTAGTACACGGATAGGAGCGCTACGCTTGATGGTACCTTCGGTAACCATACAACCGGCAATTGCACCAATCTTAGGCGACTTAAATACATCACGAACTTCTGCCAGACCAATGATTTGTTGCTTGAATTCAGGAGCAAGCATGCCCGTCATCGCCGCTTTAACTTCATCAATCAAGTCGTAGATAACGCTGTAGTAGCGTAAATCAACACTTTCAGAATCGATAGTCTTACGCGCTTGTGCATCTGCACGCACGTTGAAACCAACCATGATGGCATTTGAAGCTGCAGCTAGCGTAGCATCAGTTTCAGTTAATGCACCAACGCCACGAGCGATGATATTAACTTTAACTTCATCAGTAGACAGTTTAGCTAATGATTCACAAATTGCTTCAAGTGAGCCTTGAACGTCTGCTTTAAGAACGATGTTAAGTTCTTGCACTTCGCCTTCGGTCATGTTCGCGAACATGTTTTCAAGCTTAGATTTTTGCTGACGTGCTAGTTTAACATCACGGAATTTACCTTGACGATAAAGTGCAACTTCACGTGCTTTACGCTCATCACGAACAACTGTTGCTTCATCACCAGCTGAAGGTACACCTGAAAGACCTAAGATCTCTACAGGGATTGATGGACCAGCTTCAGTAATTGCTTTACCGTTCTCGTCTTTCATTGCACGGATTTTACCGTACTCAAGACCACATAGAACGATATCGCCTTGGCGTAAAGTACCTTCTTGAACAAGTACAGTAGCAACTGGGCCACGACCTTTATCCAATTTAGATTCAATAACAACACCAGCAGCCATACCTGAACGGTCAGCTTTAAGCTCTAATACTTCAGACTGAAGTAAAATGCCTTCAAGTAATTCGTCAATACCGGTACCCGCTTTAGCCGAAACGTTTACGAACATGTGTTCGCCGCCCCAATCTTCAGACATAACACCGTGTTGAGCTAATTCACTCTTAACACGCTCTGGGTCAGCTTCTGGCTTATCCATTTTGTTCACTGCAACGATTAACGGCACGTTACCAGCTTTAGCATGTTGAATCGCTTCGATAGTTTGCGGCATAGCACCATCGTCTGCAGCCACAACCAAAATAACAATATCAGTTGCTTTAGCACCACGAGCACGCATTGACGTAAACGCCGCGTGACCAGGAGTATCTAAGAAAGTGATCATGCCATTTTCAGTTTCTACATGGTATGCACCAATATGCTGGGTAATACCACCGGCTTCACCGTCAGCAACTTTGGCACGACGAATGTAATCAAGTAATGAAGTCTTACCGTGGTCAACGTGACCCATGATGGTAACGACTGGAGCACGAGTCTCTAGTACCACATTTTCTTCATCACGATCACCAAGTACTTGATGCTCTAATTCGTTTTCACGAAGAAGAATAACCTTATGACCCATTTCTTCAGCAACCATTTGTGCTGTTTCTTGGTCTAAGATTTGGTTAATGGTAACCATAGAGCCCATTTTCATCATCTGCTTGATGATTTCAGTGGCTTTAAGAGACATACGTTGAGCAAGTTCAGCAACAGATACTGTTTCACCGATACGTACTTCGCCTTTAACCACAGCAACAGGTTTGTTGAAACCATGTGCCATAGATTCAGGAGCAGTGCTCTTGTTACGTGCAGCATTGCTACGGTTATCACGACCGCCTTTGCCACCACGTTTCTTGTTAGCATTCTTGTTACGTGCACGACGGCCACGTTTTTCATCGTTAGCATCTGAAGTATCTTCAGCAGCACGCGCCGCTTTAGAGGTAGTCACATGGTGATCACCGTTCTTTTCAGCTTCAATACGTTGACGCTCTTCTTCAGCCCAACGCTTTGAGTTTTCTTCAGCTAACTTGCGAGCAGTTTCAGCAGCTAATGCCGCTTCTTCTTCTTGCTTTTTCTTTAATGTCGCTTCTTGAACCGCTTTAAGGCGATCAGCTTCTACTTGCGCAGCAGCAGACTCAGGATCTTCAGCTTTAGCTGCTTTGGCTTTAGCCGCTTCAGCTTCTTTCTTCGCTTTAGCTTCTGCATCTTTTTTCGCTTTCGCTTCTGCGTCCGCTTTAGCCTTAGCTTCTGCAGCAGCTTTCGCCGCAGCTTCTGCTTCTTGCTGCTTTTGCGCTGCTAGTTCAGCTTCTTTCGCTGCATCGCTATCGTCACGTTTAACAAAAGTACGTTTTTTACGTACTTCAACTTTAACGTCTTTAGATTGCCCGCCACCGGCATTAACACTGAGTGTTGAAACGGTTTTGCGTTGTAATGTCATTTTTTGCGGCGCTTGATCGCCACCGTGTTGCTTTTTCAAGTGATCAAGCAATGTTTGCTTTTCAGCTTCTGAAACTGAATCAGCTTTGGTTTTCTTGATCCCTGCGTCGGCAAACTGTTCAATCAGTCTGTCTACATTTTTGCCCACTTCCGCGGCCAATTTATCTATACTTGTATCTGCCATCAATTAAATCCCCCTGTTGATCGACTTATGCTTCTTCGCCAAACCAACAGATATTACGGGCAGCCATGATGAGCTCACCTGCTTTTTCTTCTGTCAATTCTTCAATATCAATTAAATCGTCAATGCCTTGTTCCGCTAAGTCTTCTAAGGTAATTACACCCTTACTTGCAAGAACATATGCTAAATGCTTTTCTAAACCATCTAACGCTAATAAATCTGCAGCCGGTTCAGCACCATCAAGTGCTTCTTCTGACGCTAATGCTCTAGTTGAAATCGCCGCTTTTGCACGTTCGCGTAGCGCAGTTACGATGTCTTCGTCAAAACCATCAATGTCTAATAATTCTGTTTCAGGTACGTAAACAATTTCTTCTAAAGACGTAAAGCCTTCTTCTGCAAGTACTGTTGCAAAATCTTCGTCAACTTCAAGTGTTTCAACAAATAAGTTAACGATTTTAGCGCTTTCAGCCTGATGCTTCTTGTTAAGGTCTTCAACAGTCATTACGTTTAATTCCCAGCCTGTTAACTGAGTCGCTAAACGTACGTTTTGACCATTACGACCAATCGCTTGTGCTAGGCTGTCTGCTTCAACAGCAATGTCCATTGAGTGGTTGTCTTCATCAACAATAATTGAAGCAACATCAGCAGGTGCCATTGCGTTAATAACGTATTGTGCTGGATTGTCATCCCACATAACGATATCAACACGCTCACCACTTAACTCATTTGAAACAGCTTGAACACGTGCGCCACGCATACCAACACAAGCACCGATAGGATCGATACGTTTGTCATTGGTTTTCACGGCGATTTTAGCGCGAGCGCCTGGGTCACGTGCTGCACCCATGATTTCAATCACTTCATCTAAGATTTCAGGTACTTCTACTCTGAATAACTCAATGATCATTTCAGGCTTGCTACGCGTTAAAAATAACTGCGCACCGCGAGCTTCTGGGCGAACTGCATAAAGTAAAGCACGTACACGGTCACCAGGACGGAATGATTCACGGCTAATGATGTCTTCTTTGTAAATAACACCATCAGCATTATTACCTAGATCAACAACAACGCTTTCACGGGTGCTTTTCTTAACGACACCAGTAACAATCTCGCCTTCACGTTCAATGAACTGTTCAACGATTTGAGCGCGTTCAGCTTCACGTACTTTTTGTACGATAACTTGCTTCGCGGTTTGCGTCGTAATACGGTCAAACACAACTGAATCGATTTCATCTTCGATGAACTCACCAGGTTGAATTTCTGGATTTTCATATCGCGCAGCTTCAAGTGTGATTTCGCTGTAAGGGTTTTCTAAAGCTTCACCTTGATCATCGACAACCATCCAACGACGGAAAGTGTCGTAGTGGCCAGTTTTACGGTCGATAGCAACGCGAACTTCAATTTCGCCTTCATACTTTTTCTTAGTTGCAGTGGCTAGAGCAATTTCTAGCGCTTCGAATATTTTTTCACGCGGGACGGCTTTTTCATTTGATACCGCCTCTGCGACTAGCAGAATCTCTTTATTCATTATGTCTTGCCTCGTTCACCTTGAAACTATCAAAACTTCGCAATAATGTTGCCTTTGCGTACATTATCTAAAGCCACTATCAAATCTTCACCATCTACGTTTATCGTTAGCATTTGCCCTTCGATTGCCGTGATGACACCTTTTAAATTACGACTACCCGCTACTGGCATCGTCAATTGTACTTTTGCATCTTCGCCAATATATGCAGCGTATTGCGCTGCAGTAAATAAAGGTCTATCAACCCCAGGCGAAGAAACTTCTAATGTGTATTCTGTCGAGATTGGGTCTTCAACATCTAGAACAGCACTAACTTGACGGCTGGCTTCGGCACAATCTTCGATATTGACACCACTTTCACCATCAATAAATACACGTAATATTGAATGACGCCCAGCATGGACAAACTCAATACCCCAAAGTTGAAAACCAATAGCCTCAACAGGTACTGTCAGCATTTCTGTCAGTTTAGTTTCTAATGTTGCCAAAAATGACCCCCAAAAACGAAAAAAAGGGCATAAGCCCCAAAAAAGTCCGTATAATCACGGAGTTACCAAGCTCCATATAACAAAAAACCCCGTAATGACGAGGTCTTAATATAGAACCTTTTAATTGAAGAATGTTTTACGCAATTTCGTAAAATCAATCGACAATAAGCTGGTTGCGGGGGCCGGATTTGAACCGACGACCTTCGGGTTATGAGCCCGACGAGCTACCAAACTGCTCCACCCCGCGTCAACTTGCGCAATTATATTAACTTACGTCTTCTCTTGCAATGATTAATCCAATTAACTTTGATTAATCAAATTTGGTGCGGATGGTGGGACTTGAACCCACACGAGCATAGCTCACCACCCCCTCAAGATGGCGCGTCTACCAATTCCGCCACATCCGCATATGTAACTGTTACTATTTTCTATTAGCTAATCTGAGGTTAAGTTTGAGAGAGGGAAACTTAACTTAGCTAATAGAGACAAGACTTAATCGAAGCAAAAAACTATGTTGCCTCAATTTGTTGTTTAGTCTGGAATCTTTGTTTCAGTTTGAGTAGGAGCTTGTTCAACTTGCTCTACTGCAGAACCTAAATCATTCCATGCATCATCTTGCTTTGAATGGTTAGCACTTAAGTTACCTAATACTAGGCTTAAAGTGAAAAAACCAATCGCTAGCACAGCTGTGCTACGTGTCAGGAAATTACCTGAACCGCCTGAGCCAAATAGAGTTCCTGATGCACCAGCACCAAAAGAAGACCCCATATCAGCACCTTTACCTTGCTGAAGAAGGATTAGGCCAACAAGACCAATCGCAACAACCAAGTAAACTACAATTAAAACTTCATACATAATATTAAGCGCTCATCGCTATGGAACATAAACTTAAAAACTCGCTAGAGTTTAAGCTAGCACCGCCAATCAGTCCACCATCAACATCTGGCTGTGCAAAAATATCGGCTGCATTTGAAGGCGTAACACTACCACCGTACAAAATACGAATATTTTCTCCGATGAACGGCGACACTTCAGAAAGTCTTTGACGAATAAACGCATGGACTTCTTGTGCCTGCTCTGGAGTTGCACTCTTACCAGTACCTACAGCCCATAAAGGCTCGTAAGCAATAATGGCATTATCAAAAGCCATGGTGCCATTCTTTTCAATCACAATGTCTAACTCTTCGGCAATCACTTCAAAAGTACGTCTTGCTTCACGAGCTGGACCAGATTCACCAACACAAAGAATCGGCGTTAAACCATGTTTCTGTGCTGCAGCAAATTTCTCTGCAACGATATTACTTGTTTCGCCATACATACGACGGCGTTCGGAATGGCCGATAATCACATATCGACATCCTGAATCTTTTAGCATTTTACCGGAAACTTCACCAGTGTAGGCTCCAAAGTCATGCTGACTAAGGTTTTGTGCGCCCATTCTTACAAGCGCGCCATCTAAGGTTTGCTTATTTGCTTCAAGTAGTTGTCTTACACTTTCAAGGTAAATTGAAGGTGGACACAAAACTACTTCAGCAGAATCATTTTGGAGCTTTGTAGCGAACTTGCTGAATAACTCTTGGGCTAAAGCCGAACTGCCATTCATTTTCCAGTTGCCAGCTACCATAGGACGTCTGAGTGCCATTACTGTCTCCTTTCAAAGCGGCGTGAATAATAACGAACCACCAAACAAGTTACAATACCTAAGTTAGGAATAATTACTATAACGTGTCAGAGTGTTGTTTTTTTGCTCGGTACGATTAAGTATTAATAAATAAACAATTAATATATAACATTTAGGATTTACTAACGCGTTGCACTGCATCAGCAATCTGTTGTGCAAAAGATGTGACCAATGCCACATCTTCACCTTCAACCATCACCCTTATTAAGGGCTCAGTGCCGGATTTTCTAAGTAAAACTCGACCGGTTTTACCTAATAGCTGCTCTACATGCTGCAGGGTAGTGATGACCGCTGACGCTGATAATGGATCAGTCTCACTATTAAAAGTGACATTAATTAATACTTGAGGCAACATTTTTAGCGGTTTAACCAACTGTGCTAACGATAATTGTTGCTGCTGCATTGCCGCTAACACTAAAATTCCCGCCACGATACCGTCCCCTGTCGTGCCGTGATCTAAATCGAGTATATGTCCAGAGCTTTCGCCGCCAATACGCCAGTGGTGTTGACGCATCAACGCCATGACATAACGGTCACCTACTTTTGAGCGCATAAAGGGGATATTCAATCTCTTAAATGCCAACTCCAAGCCTAAATTTGACATCAAGGTGCCAACAACCCCGCCCTTCAAAGTGCCATTATTAAGTGCATTAGCGGCAAGCACATAAAGAATTTGATCGCCATCAATCACATTACCTTGGTGATCCACCATCATGATCCTATCACCATCGCCATCTAAGGCAATGCCGACATCAGCCTGTTCTAGCAGCACTTGCTCGCATATTGACGCCATGGATGTCGCGCCAACATTGTCATTAATATTTAATCCATTAGGTTTATCACCAATGGTGATCACTTCTGCGCCAAGCTCTTTAAAAACACTAGGAGCAATGTGATATGTTGCGCCGTGAGCGCAATCAACCACAATTTTAAGCCCAGCTAAAGTCAGCTCAGCAGGGAAATGACCTTTACAATATTCAATGTAGCGCCCTGCTGCATCATCAATTCTTGCCGCTTTGCCCAATAAATGAGACTCAACACAAACTAAGTCTTTGGTAAGTTCATGCTCTATTTCTAATTCAAGCGCATCATCTAACTTACTGCCGTCAGCTGAAAAAAACTTAATACCATTATCGTAATAGGGATTATGGGAGGCACTAATAACAATGCCAGCTTCGGCCCTAAAAGTTCGGGTTAAATAAGCAATAGCTGGCGTCGGCATAGGCCCAACCAATAATACATTTAAGCCAGCGGCAGATAAGCCGGCTTCCAGTACGGATTCAAACAGGTAACCCGAAATCCGTGTGTCTTTACCGATAATCACTTTCTTGGTGCCACTGCGTGAAAGCACCCTTCCCGCTGCCCAGCCAAGCTTAAGAGCAAGCTCGGGGGTCATTTTACCCGCGCCGACCTTGCCCCTAATACCATCAGTTCCAAAAAATTGTCTTTGCTGCATGTGTACCTCTCAAAGTGAATTCATACCACTTGATAACGTAACCTAGGCAAAAAATGCATGTTTAAAATGACTGAAAAGGTTAGTTATGTAAACTTGCCATTGTCGCTGACATCACAGTGAGTGCATCCACGGTTTCTTCAACATCATGTACCCGTATAATTTGCGCCCCTTGCTGCGCCGCAATCATCGCCCCAGCAAGACTACCCGCTAAGCGATTATTAATATCACGCTGTAATAAATCCCCGATCATGCTTTTTCTTGATAAACCTACCAGCACGGGAAAATGCAAACTATGTAGTTCCGGTAACTTGGCTAACAGCTGATAATTATGCTCAAGAGTTTTACCAAAGCCAAAGCCTGGATCTAAAATGATATTTTCTCGAGACATACCTGCTGCTAAACAATAATCTACCCTTAGCGACAAAAAGTCATTAACTTGTTGGATAACATCGTCGTATTCTGGTGAGTCTTGCATATCTTTTGGTTGCCCTTGCATATGCATTAAACATACGGGCACATCGAGCATAGTTGCCATTGCCAGCGCGCCGGGCTCTTGTAGCGCACGAACATCATTAATAATATGGGCGCCTGCAGCAACTGCTTTTTCCATGACTTGCGGCTTACTGGTATCGATTGAAATCCACACATCATGGTTTTGGGCAGTATATTCGATGACAGGAATAACTCTAGCGAGCTCTTCTTCTAAAGTAACTGCTGTAGCACCTGGTCTGGTTGACTCGCCGCCAATATCAACTATTTTAGCCCCTTGACTGATGACTTTATCAACTTGCTGACAAGCACTTTCAAACGTGGCATGTTGACCGCCATCAGAAAAAGAATCTGGGGTTACATTAATGATAGCCATAACAATCGGACTGGCTAGCGAGAGGGTTTTATCTCCCGATTTAAGTTCAAACACACAACCTCACTTATACTCAATTTAATGAGTTAGATAATATTTAACTCTATTAGCTGAATTAAAATACTTTTGTTCACAAAGCAATAAATATAAAAAAACCCCTTTCGGGGTTTTTTACGTTAATTTAACTCAGCGTTATTTAGCAGGCGCATCAGTATCTGGTGTCGATTCTGATTTATCATCTGCTTTATCTGCGTCTGCTGCTTCAGAGTCAGCTTTAGTCTCTGTCGTGTTTGCAGGCGTGCCTTTATCTTTATCATCAATTGAGTCATCAGCATCCCAATCGGCTGGCTGACGAACTTCGCGACGATTCATTAAATCATCAATTTGATCGGCATCGATGGTTTCAAATTTCATTAACGCATCTTTCATGGCATGGAGGATATCCATGTTGTCATTTAAGTAAGTATGCGCACGATCGTAATTTGAATCAATTAAGTGTTTTACTTCGGCATCGATGATACGGGCGGTATCGTCGGACATATGTTGGGTTTTACCCATACTGCGTCCTAGGAATACTTCGTTTTCATCTTCAGCATAAAGTACCGGGCCTAATTTTTCAGAGAAGCCCCACTGGGTCACCATGTTGCGTGCAATTGACGTTGCATATTTAATGTCTTGTGAAGCACCTGTCGATACGCGCTCTGTACCGTAGATCATCTCTTCCGCTAAACGTCCGCCGTAGGCAACTGAAATTTGGCTTTCAAGTTTACGGCGACTTTGACTAATTGCATCAGCTTCAGGTAAGAAGAAAGTCACACCTAATGCACGGCCACGTGGAATAATAGTAACCTTATGCACAGGATCATGCTCAGGCACTAAACAACCAACAATCGCATGACCTGCTTCATGGTATGCGGTCATTTCTTTTTCATCTTCAGACATCACCATAGTGCGGCGCTCAGCACCCATCATGATTTTGTCTTTAGCACTTTCAAACTCTTCCATGCTCACTACGCGGCGATTACCCCGAGCAGCAAATAGCGCAGCTTCATTCACCAAGTTTGCTAAATCAGCACCTGAGAACCCTGGGGTACCACGAGCAATAACGCTGGCTTTGACACCATCTGCTAACGGTACTTTACGCATATGAACTTTTAAAATTTGTTCACGACCACGAACATCCGGTAAGCCAACAACCACTTGACGGTCAAAACGACCTGGACGTAGCAATGCAGCATCCAACACATCTGGTCTGTTGGTCGCAGCAATAACAATAATACCTTCGTTACCTTCAAAACCATCCATTTCAACCAGCATTTGGTTCAAGGTTTGCTCACGCTCATCGTGACCGCCACCAACACCAGCGCCACGTTGGCGACCTACAGCATCAATTTCATCGATAAAGATGATACATGGTGCAGACTTTTTAGCTTGCTCAAACATGTCACGTACACGTGATGCACCGACACCGACAAACATTTCAACAAAGTCAGAACCAGAAATAGTGAAAAACGGAACTTTAGCTTCACCAGCAATGGCTTTTGCAAGTAAGGTTTTACCCGTACCCGGTGGGCCAACTAAAAGAACACCGGTAGGAATGCGGCCACCAAGCTTTTGGAAACGGGTTGGCTCTTTTAGGTAATCAACCAATTCTTTTACGTCTTCTTTTGCTTCGTCACAACCTGCAACATCACCAAAAGTGGTTTTAATTTGGTCTTCGCTCATCAATTTGGCTTTACTCTTACCAAATGACATCGCGCCTTTACCGCCACCGCCTTGCATTTGGCGCATGAAGAATATCCACACACCAATTAATAACAGCATCGGGAACCAAGAGATAAAGATTTGGGTTAGGAAGCCTGACTCTTCAGCTTCTTGGCCCTTCATTGAAATCCCTTTACGATCAAGATCATTGATTAAATCTTGGTCATACATTGGCATGATTGTAGTGAACTTCTCTCCAGAGCGTCTTACTCCTTCAATGGTACGTTGATCACTTTTAATTTCTACCGAATTGATATTGCCGTTTCGGACACTATCTAAGAATACGGAATAATCCATCTTCTGCGTTGACGAAGAAGAGGGGGAATAGCCCTGAAACACTGACATCAACACGACGGCGATGACAACCCAGAGAATTAAATTTTTTGCCATGTCACTCAAATTGTTAGACCTCTTGAAGACCCACGATAATTAATCGTTAGACTACTATAACTTGTAACCAGTCGCCACTATATAAACTTCACGTGAACGTGGTCGTGATGAATCTGGTTTGCGTGTTTTCACTGTTGTAAAAGCTTGTCGCACTGCTTTCATATATTCATCAAAGCCTTCCCCCTGAAAAACTTTGACTGCAAAACTACCATTAGATGCCAAAACTTGATGGCACATATCTAATGCTAATTCTACTAAATACATTGCCCTTGGTTGATCCACACCATCTGAACCACTCATATTAGGCGCCATATCTGATAGTACTACATCAACTTTATCTTCACCAACGCGGTCAAGTAAAGCATCAAGTACTTTTTCTTCACGGAAATCGCCCTGTAAAAAGTCGACGCCCACGATGGGGTCCATAGGTAAAATATCACATGCGACTAATTTACCTTTTTCTCCCACTAGTTTAACTGCAATTTGAGACCAACCGCCAGGCGCTGCGCCTAAGTCTACTACTGTCATACCAGGTTTAATTAATTTGTCTTTTTGTTGGATTTCTTCCAACTTGAATGCAGCTCGAGAGCGTAAACCTCGCTTTTGAGACAGTTTTACATAGTGATCATCAAAATGTTCTTGCATCCATCGGCTTGAACTTGCCGAGCGTTTCTTCGTTGCCATTTAAATTCCGTAACGATTTGGAGTTACATCATGCTTATATAAGGGTAGAATAGCCGTTTTTCAACAGTAACATTTAAAAAGTTGGTACAAATGAACTTAACAACCAAACAAAAACAGCATTTAAAAGGCCTGGCGCATAATTTAAAGCCTGTAGTGCTGCTTGGTGCTAATGGTTTGACCGAAGGTGTACTGGCTGAAATTGATAGTGCACTCACTCATCATGAACTAATTAAAGTGAAAGTAGGCTCTTCTGATAGAGAGCTTAAAAATGCTGTAGTTGACGCGATTATTCGCGAAACTCAATCTACCAAAGTACAGCTTATCGGTCACACCTTAGTTATTTTCCGTCAGTCTGCTGAAATGAAAATTGCCGTTCCAAAAGCAAAATAATTTCGTCAAACATCTGGTTACTTAATATTAGTCGATTGTTGATTAACTGGTATTGAATATGACCTAAAAAAACCACTGCCATGCAGTGGTTTTTTTATCGCTATAGCAAACCAGTCTTAAGTCGTAACTTATTAAACGTATTCTACAGCGATAATTTCATATTCTGCGGTGCCACCAGGTGTGGTAATGGCAACTTCATCATCAAGGTTCTTACCAATTAATCCCCGCGCTATCGGTGAATTCACTGAAATAAGATTTTCTTTAATGTTTGCTTCATCATCACCGACGATACGGTAAGTTGACTCTGCATCGGTATCAACATTGACAATGGTCACTGTTGTGCCAAAAATCACTCGGCCATTGTTTGGCATTGATGTCACATCAATGATTTGTGCATTTGATAACTTGCCTTCAATATCACGAATACGTGCTTCACAAATACCTTGTTCTTCACGGGCTGCATGATATTCAGCATTTTCTTTCAAGTCGCCTAATTCACGTGCAGAAGCAATAGCTTCAGTAATGCTTGGACGACGCACAAATTTTAATTCATCTAATTCTTTACGCAGCTGTTCAGCTCCGATGATCGTCATAGGGACGGTATTCATAATGTCTTATGTCTCCTTTAAAAACAAAAGCACCCCGTGTCGACACGCATATCAACACAGTAAAATCTATATTATTAAACGTCGAGTCGTCATGCTCACATTCACTTATAGCGACATGTGGCAACAAAACAGTCTCGCGCGCTGAAGGGCTAGCAAATGATGATAGCTAAGCTTACATAAGCTTGCGAGTAGTTACTAGTGAGTGTCAAAAAATAGTAATAAAAAAGGCTGCATGACTGCAGCCTTTTTAACCGAATCGACGTTAAATTAAATATTATTAACTTTTAGCGATTCGTTCATGCAATTCTTGTACTGAATTGACGTTATTACGGTCATCTGCTGAATGCGCCATACAGGTAGCAAATGCAGCATTCAATGTTGTGGTGTAGTTCACTTTATAACGCAGTGCACCACGACGAATTTGACGAGAATCTTCAATCGCTTGACGCCCCTCAGTGGTATTAATGATGTAAGTGTATTCACCATTTTTAATACGGTCGAGAATATGTGGACGGCCTTCATGTACCTTGTTAACTAGGCGCGGATTAATACCTGCTTCACCTAGAATAACTGCAGTGCCATGAGTTGCATCAATTTGATAACCTAGCTCAATCAGTTCAGCTGCAAGTTCAGCCACACGCGCTTTATCACTGTTACGCACAGAAATTAATGCACGGCCAGACTTAGGTACTTCAGCTGTGGCGCCAAGCTGGGCTTTAGCATAAGCTTCAGCAAAGGTTTCACCCACACCCATAACTTCACCTGTAGAGCGCATTTCAGGGCCAAGCATTGGGTCAACACCTGGGAACTTGTTAAACGGCAATACCACTTCTTTTACTGAGAAGTATGGTGGGATCACTTCTTTAGTGAAGTTCTGCGATGCTAAGCTTTGACCAGCCATTACACGTGCAGCAATCTTCGCTAGCGGGATACCGGTTGCTTTAGAGACAAATGGCACTGTACGCGCAGCACGTGGATTGACTTCAATCATGTAGATTTCGTCATCTTTAACCGCAAACTGAACGTTCATCAAACCAATTACGCCCAGCTCCATGGCTAATTTAGCCACTTGCTCACGCATACGGTTTTGAACATCTTCGCTTAAGCTGTATGGCGGCAACGAACAACCTGAGTCACCTGAGTGAACCCCCGCTTGTTCAATGTGCTCCATGATAGAACCCACAACCACGATTTCGCCGTCACAAACTGCATCGATATCGATTTCAATGGCATTATCGAGGAAACGGTCAAGCAATACTGGTGATGAGTTAGATACGCTTACTGCTTCATTGAAGTAGCGACGTAAGTCTTGCTCGTCATAAACGATTTCCATTGCGCGTCCACCTAATACATAAGATGGACGAACCACTAACGGGTAACCGATACGGGCAGCAGAAAGTACCGCACCTTCAACCGTTGTTACGGTATCGTTTTCAGGTTGCTTCATTTCAAGACGTTGAATCGCTTGCTGGAAACGCTCACGGTCTTCAGCGCGGTCAATGGCATCGGGGCTTGTACCAATAATCGGTACACCTGCCGCTTCTAGTTCACGTGCCAGTTTTAGCGGTGTTTGACCACCGTACTGTACGATAACGCCTTTTGGCTTCTCAATACGAACGATTTCAAGCACATCTTCAAAGGTCACTGGCTCAAAGTACAAGCGATCTGAGGTGTCATAATCGGTCGAAACTGTCTCAGGGTTACAGTTAACCATAATGGTCTCGTAACCGTCTTCACGCAATGCTAATGCCGCATGAACACAACAGTAATCAAACTCAATACCTTGACCAATACGGTTAGGGCCGCCACCAAGAATCATGATTTTTTCACGGGTTGATGGCGCGGCTTCACATTCTTCTTCGTAAGTTGAGTACATGTAAGCAGTGTCTGTGGCAAATTCTGCCGCACAGGTATCGACACGCTTATACACTGGGTGCATATCAAAGCGGTCACGAATTTTACGCACTTCGCTATCACTGACACCTAAGATGTGTGCTAAACGTGCATCAGAGAAACCTTTACGCTTAAGTTGCAGTAAGAAGGCTTCGTTAAGACCTGACATCCCCACTTCAGCCACTTTAGCTTCTTGGGCGATAAGATCTTCAATTTGGACTAAGAACCAATGATCAACATTAGTTAGCTTGAAGATATCATCACGACTTAGACCAGCGCGGAAGGCATCAGCAATGTACCAAATACGGTCACAACCAGGCTCTTTTAACTCATGACGAATTGTTTGCATTGCTTCAGGCGATGCAAGGTCAACAATCGGGTCAAAACCGTTACGGTTAACTTCAAGTCCACGTAATGCTTTTTGTAATGACTCTTGGAAAGTACGGCCAATGGCCATGACTTCACCCACTGACTTCATTTGCGTCGTCAAACGGTCATTAGCGCCAGCAAATTTTTCAAAGTTAAAGCGCGGTACTTTAGTCACAACGTAATCAATTGCAGGCTCGAATGATGCTGGGGTGCGACCACCAGTAATATCATTCATTAGCTCATCTAAGGTGAAACCTACCGCTAATTTCGCGGCGATTTTAGCAATCGGGAAACCGGTTGCTTTAGAAGCTAACGCAGAAGAGCGAGAAACACGCGGGTTCATTTCAATAATGACCATACGGCCAGTGTTTGGACAAATACCAAACTGAACGTTTGAACCACCGGTTTCAACACCAATTTCACGCAGTACCGCTAAAGAAGCGTTACGCATTAATTGGTATTCTTTATCGGTCAGTGTTTGCGCTGGTGCAACAGTGATTGAATCACCGGTATGCACGCCCATGGCATCGAAGTTTTCAATGGCACACACAATGATGCAGTTATCATTGCGGTCACGAACCACTTCCATTTCGTACTCTTTCCAACCGATTAGTGACTCATCGATTAGCAGCTCGCTAGTTGGCGATAACTCAAGGCCTTGAGAACAAATGTCTTCAAACTCTTCTTTGTTATACGCAATACCACCGCCACTGCCACCCATGGTGAAAGATGGACGAATAATACACGGAAAGCCAACTTGGTCTAAAACACCGTAAGCTTCTTCCATTGTATGGGCAATACCAGCACGAGGACAGTCAAGTCCAATTGACTTCATTGCTGTATCAAAACGACTACGGTCTTCAGCTTTATCAATTGCGTCAGCTGTCGCGCCAATCATTTCAACGTTAAACTCTTCTAGTACACCTTCAGCTTCTAGCTGCAGTGCACAGTTAAGTGCGGTTTGGCCACCCATAGTTGGCAAAATCGCATCAGGTTTTTCTTTAGCGATAATGTTACGCACAACTTCCCAGTGAATTGGCTCGATGTATGTCGCATCAGCCATTTCTGGATCAGTCATAATGGTTGCAGGGTTAGAGTTAACTAAGATAACTCGATAACCTTCTTCACGCAGCGCTTTACACGCTTGTGCGCCAGAATAGTCAAATTCACAGGCTTGACCAATCACAATTGGGCCAGCGCCTAGGATCAGAATACTTTTAATATCAGTACGTTTTGGCATTGCTTATCTATTCTCCGAATGACCTAACTATTTAGCGTTTTGACGATATTGTTCAATCAACTCAATAAAGTGATCAAACAGTGGTGACGCATCGGTCGGTCCAGGGCTTGCTTCTGGGTGACCTTGGAAACTAAACGCTGGTTTATCAGTAAGGTGAATACCTTGCAAAGACCCATCAAATAACGATTTGTGAGTCACTTTGATGTTCGCAGGCAACGTCGCTTCATCAGCAGCAAAACCGTGGTTTTGACTGGTGATCATCACATTACCTTTTTCAATATTACTTACCGGGTGGTTAGCGCCATGATGACCAAACTTCATTTTCAAAGTTTTTGCCCCAGATGCTAATGCAAGTAATTGGTGACCAAGACAAATACCAAATACTGGGATTTCAGTTTTTAAAATTTCTTGGATAGCCGTAATCGCATAATCACATGGCTCTGGGTCGCCTGGGCCATTTGATAGGAAAATCCCATCAGGATTCATTGCTAATACTTCAGCTGCCGGTGTTTGTGCAGGGACAACTGTAACATCACAACCGCGGTCAACTAGCATGCGTAAAATATTGCGCTTGATACCATAATCAAAAGCAACAATTTTAAACTTAAGCTCTGACGCTGGAGTTTCGTCCGGTAAACCACCCACTAAGCGCCAAGTGCCTTTGCGCCATTGGTAGGTCGACTCTGTGGTCACTTCTTTAGCCAAATCCATGCCTTTCAAACCAGGGAATGCTTTGGCTGCTGCTAATGCTTTAGCTTCATCGATATCGCCGACCATAATACAACCGGCTTGGGCACCCTTTTCACGTAAAATACGAGTTAATTTACGGGTATCGATATCAGCGATACCAACAACATTATTCGCTTTTAAATAATCGCTTAAGGATTGTTGATTACGGAAGTTGCTTGCTAATAGAGGGAGATCTCGGATGATTAGACCACAGGCATGAACTGAATCAGATTCGGTATCTTCATCGTTTGTTCCGGTGTTACCAATGTGCGGGTAAGTCAAAGTGACAATCTGGCGAGAATATGACGGATCCGTTAAAATCTCTTGATAACCTGTCATTGAAGTATTAAATACAACTTCACCAACAGTTAGTCCATCGGCACCAATTGCTGTGCCAGAGAATACGGTTCCATCTTCGAGTACAAGTAAGGCAGACTGTGTCAACGTGACCTCCAAAAATAAGAGTCAAACCACTGAAATTATTTATTTTTAATTTCTACAGATTTACAAAATTACGAAAATTTGGCAAATTCCGGCGATTCTATATGAATTATGTATAAGCGTCTATGCTTGATTTATGTTTTTTTGGGAACAATATTTTCCCAAAAAAAAACCACCAACGGTGGTTTTCTTTAAATATTAATTGAGTCCCAATACTTGCTGCATGTCATAAAGACCAGCA
The DNA here is from genome assembly GCF_041469265.1 of Shewanella sp. 10N.286.51.B2. Classification (NCBI taxonomy): domain Bacteria; kingdom Pseudomonadati; phylum Pseudomonadota; class Gammaproteobacteria; order Alteromonadales; family Shewanellaceae; genus Shewanella; species Shewanella sp. 10N.286.51.B2. The sequence continues at coordinate 137,483 of NZ_JBFRKH010000009.1, read as the reverse complement.
TCTTGATCGGACAGCCAATAGGCGGCGCGCATTGCGCCATTTGCAAAGGTCATGCGACTGGTGGCTTTATGCGTTATTTCAACTCGCTCACCAATATCGGCAAACATCACCGTATGGTCGCCAACAATATCACCGGCACGAATAGTAGAAAAACCAATGGTATTTCTATCACGTTCGCCTGTCATACCTTCACGACCATATACAGCGCACTCTTCAAGATCACGACCTAAAGTTTCAGCGATAACTTCGCCCATCTTTAATGCCGTCCCTGAAGGGGCGTCTTTCTTAAAGCGATGATGGCCTTCGGTGATTTCGATATCGGTGTAATCACCCATTACTTTTGCCGTTAACTCTAATAGTTTCAGCGTTAAGTTAACGCCTACTGACATATTCGGTGCAAACACAACCGGTGTTTGCTCAGCATAAGCACCAATCAACTCTTTTTGAGCATGATTGAACCCAGTAGTACCAATCACAATCGCCTTATGGTTTTTAGCGCACCAATCAAGGTGAACTAACGACGACTCTGGAGAGGTAAAATCAATTAATACATCAAAATGTTCTGATGCAATATCTAATGAATCTGTAATCGCGACATTCATAGTACCAACACCAGCAAGCTCACCAGCATCAACACCAATCAGTGTTGAACCTGTACGCTCAATAGCAGCACCCAAATATATGACCTCATGTTGCTTTGCAGCTTCAATCAGTGTGCGACCCATACGGCCACTGGCACCAACAACAGCGACTCTTACTTTTGCAGTCATTTACTTCTCCCAGTGATACAAAAACGCCTAAGTAAACTTAGGCGCTTTTCATTAAACGATTGCTAATAATTCGACTTCAAATACCAACGCCGAGAATGGCGGGATAGAAGCGCCAGCACCACGTTCGCCATAAGCTAAGTGTTGTGGAACGAATAGTTTAAGCTTAGTGCCAACAGGCATTAGTTGTAATGCTTCAGTCCAACCAGCGATAACACCAGAAACTGGGAATTCAGCAGGCTCGCCACGAGCTACAGAGCTATCGAATACTTCACCGTTGATGAAAGTACCGTGGTAATGTGCACGAATAGTTGATTCAAGCGTTGGCTTTTCGCCTTCACCTTGAGTGATAACTTCGTATTGAAGTCCTGACTCAGTAACAATAATGTCTTCACGCTTAGCATTTTCAGCTAGGAATGTTTCACCTTCAGCAGATGCTGCAGCAGCAGCTTCTTCTTGAACAGCTTGTAAACGACGGCTGATTTCAGTGAAAGCAACTTGTAAGTCTTCCATAGCTACAGCACTTTCTTTACCAGCGAATGCATCAGCTAGACCAGCTTGTACAGCAGGGATATCGATGCCTTCGAAAGGGTTAGCAGCTAATTGCTCACCCATTTGACGACCTACACCGTAACTTGCTTGCTGTTCCATTGTGTTGAACTCTGACATATCGTATTTACTCTTAATTCATCGGTTAAAATTTGCGGGGCAGTTTACCACACTTTCGTTGCTGATGGGTGCTAATCTACCTCGATTATGACTATTTTTCAGTAGCCTTAATGACACTTGGCAAGCGTCTTCTTTAGAGCTGCTTGATACACTGGTGTCACTTTAGCTTGAAGGGCTTTTAAATCGGCAATACGTGTCGAATGAGATGGATGGGTTGAAAATAGCTCAGGGCCTTGTTCACCACCGGCTTTGGCCATATTTTGCCAAAGCGTAACGCTTTTAGCAGGATTAAAACCCGCTTTAGCCATTAACTCTAAACCAAGCTCATCGGATTCACTTTCTTGATCGCGGCCAAAGGGTAATAAAATACCGACTTGCGCACCTAAGCCTAAGCCCGCCATATAAAGATCTTTATTGGCCACGCCGCCAGCACCTAGGGCTATATCAGCCATTTGCATACCTGCATTGGTCATTTGTGAACGCGAAACTTGCTCATTACCATGCCTTGCTAGCACATGGGCTACTTCATGACCTATTACTGTCGCTAACTGGTCTTGATCGCTCGCCACCTTAAGTAATCCTGTGTACACGCCAATATGTCCACCAGGCAGTGCAAAAGCATTTATCTGATCTGAATCAAATAACACAACTTCCCAGTTTAAGCTTTGATCAGGTAATACTGCAGTAATGCGATTGGCAACACAGTTCACATAGGCGGTTTGCTGTTTATCGGTACTGATTTTTTCCGTTTTTTTCATCGCATCGAATGATTGCGCCCCCATTTGCGACATTTGAGACTCATCAAATAACAGCATTTGGCTGCGGCCAGTTGGGGATTTGTGGGTTGCGCAACCTGAGATAATAATGGTGGCAAATAGCCCCCAAAAAACGGCTTTCATAATAATTATCCTTTTATTATTTTGTGATCGTTGGCAATAGTTCATCATATATTTAGTACTCAATAGATTGATTACAAATGAACCTATTGCGCGCTATTGTAAGTCATTTTTAGCTCAGCAATCACTAAAAACAGCAGCTTACCTTGGTGTTTATTTACCTTTAAAGTCCTTAATACTGCGCTTTTTCTGACTGCGGCGATTTGCTTGCTTATCTTTTTTTGGCCGTTGACTGTTACCCGAACTCGGTTTATCCGTCACTGGGAAATCTGCTAAGACGAGTGTTGGCAGCGCGCGCTCAGTTAAGGTTCTGATAGCTTGTAGTGCATCAGATTCACCATGACACACTAACGATAGCGCCAAACCATTAGCACCCGCCCTTGCCGTGCGGCCAATGCGGTGCACATACACTGCTGCGCTTGCGGGTAAATCCACATTAATAATCACAGGTAATGCATCAATGTCTATACCGCGGGCTAACACATCAGTTGCCACTAATACGGTTAACGCCTTTGATTTGAAGTCCTTTAAGGTTTTAGTGCGTATCGCTTGCTCTTTATCGCCATGCAATGCTGCCGCATTAACTCCAGCTTTTACCAGCTTTTTGGTTAGTGCATCTGCGCTATCTTTAGTATTGCTAAACACCAACACTTGCTGCCATTGATGCTGCTTTATTAGCGCAATCAGTGCTTGTGCTTTACTGCCTTTATTGACCAAATAAAGCTGCTCTTCAATGTGATCTACCACTGAATTGGCTTTATCAGCTTCAATACGGATCAGATCATGTTTCAAAATCACACTAACTTGTTTAGCTACTGTGTCATCTATGGTGGCTGAAAATAATAGTGTCTGCTTATTTACCGGCGTTTGCTGCACTATGGTTTTAATGTCTGCCCAAAAGCCCATATCTAATAACCGGTCTGCTTCATCAAGTACTAACAACTTCAGCGCTGATAAAGACACATGTTCCAGCTTTATAAACTGCACTAACCTTGATGGGGTGGCGATGATAATCTGCGGCGGTCTCTTCAAATCAGCGACTTGGGCTTCAACATCAATGCCGCCACATAAAAGCTGCACCTTTATGCCTAAAGGCTTCGCAACCTGATTAAGCGTTTGATAAACCTGATTAGCCAGCTCACGAGTCGGCGCAATTACTAGCGCTTGAACAGGGTCAGCTTTATCTAGATCAATAGCTTGCAGCATAGGCAAACCAAAGGCGTAAGTTTTACCGCTCCCTGTTTGTGCTAAAGCCAATACATCTTTACCTGATAACACAGCAGGAATGGCCAGCGCTTGAATTTTAGTGGCCGCTGTTAATTGCTTAGGTAAAGCTGAGATAAGGCTTGGATTGAGGTTTAACTGTAAAAAAGACATCGAAATAGTGATCCAAAGAAGCAATGAGATGCAGTCTACCGCACACTGACGTCATTGTCTTAAGCTGTGTTTGTTTAATAGCCTGCAAAGTGCTTTAAAAACTTGCCAATAAAAAAGGCTAATTACTTTGCAGTAATTAACCTTTTAATCGACTCGCTAATAGCTAAATTTAATAAATAAATTTAGCTATTTAAATCGTGAAAAAACTTTTTTACGCCATCAAAGAACCCTTCAGCTTTAGGGCTGTGCTTCTTTGACTCACCGGTTAAGGTCGCTTCAAACTCACGAAGTAGCTCTTTTTGCTTTTCGTTAAGTTTAACTGGTGTTTCCATGACGACTTTACAAAGTAAGTCACCAACGGCGTGGCTGCGAACCGATTTAACACCTTTACCGCGCAAGCGGAACATACGGCCAGTTTGGCTTTCTGCAGGTATTTTCAAATTCACTTTACCATCAAGTGTTGGCACTTCAATCTCGCCACCTAATGCAGCTTTGCTGAATGAAATTGGCACTTCGCAGTAGAGGTTATTACCATCACGAACAAAAATATTATGTTCACGAACGCTCACCTGTACATATAAGTCACCCGGAGGCGCGCCAAACTCACCCGCTTCACCTTCACCGGTTAAGCGAACACGATCGCCAGTATCAACACCAGCTGGTATTTTAACTGATAAGGTTTTGCTCTTTTCAACACGGCCTTCGCCATGACACTTCTTACAAGGATCTTTAATGATCTTGCCGCGGCCATGACAAGTCGGACACGCCTGCTGAACAGCAAAGAAGCCTTGACGCATTTGTACTTGGCCTTGACCATGACAGGTACCACAAGTGGTTGCTGACGAGCCTTTCTTAGCGCCGCTGCCATCACAGCTATCACACGATGCTAAGGTAGGAATACGTAACTCTTTAGTAAGGCCACGAACCGCTTCTTCAAGTGATAAGTCTAAGTTGTAACGTAAGTCACTACCGCGAGCCGCTTGACGTTGTCCACCGCCACGACGACCGCCGCCAAAGATATCGCCAAACACGTCACCAAAGATATCACCGAAATCACCGCCGCCACCTTGACCGCCGCCACGATTAGGATCAACGCCTGCATGACCAAATTGGTCATAAGCCGCTTTCTTATTCGCGTCAGTTAAAATTTCATAAGCTTCTTTAGCTTCTTTAAAGTTAACTTCAGCTTCTTTGTCGCCTGGGTTACGGTCAGGATGATATTTCATCGCTAGACGCTTATAGGCTTTTTTGATTTCTCGTTCACTGGCATCGCGACCGACACTTAGAACTTCGTAATAATCTCGCTTTGACATAATCTCAGTTTTCTCAAGCAGGTATTGTACGAACGGGCGTTAGAGATTTCTCCCAACGCCCGCCTGAAAGTTAACTAACTAATTTAGCTTACTTTTTGTCGTCTTTTACTTCTTCAAACTCAGCATCAACAACGTCATCTTCAGGCTTAGCTTCTTGCGTATCTTGTGCTGGAGCTTCACCTTGTTGCGCTTGTGCTTTCGCTTGAGCGATTTCCATTAACTTAGCAGACGCTTCCATTAATGCTTGAGTCGCTTTATCAATTGCTTCTTTGTCGTTACCTTTAGTTGCGGTATCAACGTCAGCCATTGCTGCTTCAATTTTCTCTTTTTCTTCAGCTGGTAATGCTTCACCCGCTTCTTCGATTTGCTTCTTAGTTGCGTGAACCATGCCATCAGCTTGGTTACGTGCAGTCACTAGCTCTTCGAATTTAGCATCTTCATCAGCGTGAGCTTCTGCATCACGAACCATTTGCTCTACTTCTTCGTCACTTAGACCTGAGTTAGCTTTAATAGTGATGTTTTGCGCTTTACCGGTTTTCTTATCAGTTGCTGATACGTTTAAGATACCATCAGCATCGATGTCGAAAGATACTTCAACTTGTGGCATGCCACGTGGCGCTGGTTCAATACCTTCTAGGTTGAATTGACCTAGAGATTTGTTGTAGCTAGCTTGCTTACGCTCACCTTGAAGTACGTGAATTGTTACTGCACTTTGGTTATCTTCAGCAGTTGAGAACGTTTGACTCGCTTTAGTCGGGATAGTGGTGTTCTTCTCGATAAGCTTAGTCATTACGCTACCCATGGTTTCGATACCAAATGATAGTGGTGTAACGTCAAGTAGCAATACGTCTTTCACGTCGCCAGAAAGTACACCAGCTTGAATTGCTGCGCCTACGGCTACGGCTTCATCTGGGTTAACGTCTTTACGTGGCTCTTTACCGAAGAAGTCAGTTACTGCAGCCTGTACTTTAGGCATACGAGTTTGACCACCAACTAAAATCACTTCGTTGATGTCTGAAACAGATAAGTCTGCATCAGCTAGCGCAACTTTTAATGGCTCTAAAGAACGTTGGATTAAGTCGTCAACTAAAGACTCTAACTTAGCACGAGTGATTTTAACCACTAAATGCTTAGGACCTGTTGCATCAGCAGTGATGTAAGGCAGGTTAACTTCAGTTTGTGTTGTGCTTGAAAGTTCAATTTTCGCTTTTTCTGCAGCTTCTTTAACACGTTGCATTGCTAGCGGGTCGTTACGTAAGTCTAGACCTTGCTCTTTTTTGAACTCGTCAGCTAAGTAGTTAATTAGGCGGTTATCGAAATCTTCACCACCTAAATGAGTATCACCGTTAGTAGCAAGTACTTCGAAAGTTTGGTCACCATCGTTGCTATCAATTTCAATGATAGAGATATCAAAAGTACCACCACCTAAATCGTATACTGCAACAACGTTGTCGCCTTGTTTTTTGTCGATACCGTAAGCTAGTGCAGCAGCAGTTGGCTCGTTGATGATACGTTTAACATCAAGACCAGCAATACGACCAGCATCTTTAGTTGCTTGACGTTGTGAATCATTAAAGTATGCAGGAACAGTAATAACCGCTTCTGTTACTTCTTCACCCAAGAAATCTTCAGCTGTTTTCTTCATCTTTTTCAAGATTTCAGCAGATACTTGTGGTGGTGCCATTTTCTTGCCGTGAGCTTCAACCCATGCGTCACCATTGTCAGTACCAATGATTTTGAAAGGCATGATGTCAACATCACGTTGAACTTCGTCATCTTTAAAACGACGACCGATTAAACGCTTAATCGCGAAAAAAGTATTTGTTGGGTTTGTAACTGCTTGACGCTTAGCAGGTGAGCCTACTAATGTTTCGTCATCGGTATATGCGATGATAGATGCTGTTGTACGTTCGCCTTCAGCATTCTCGATTACGCGAGCAGTACCGCCATCAAGGACAGCCACACAAGAGTTAGTTGTGCCTAAGTCAATACCAATAATTTTGCCCATGAGGATCTCCGAAATATAAAATTTTAATGTAACTAATTTGATTATGTTTGTTGATATGGGGTCAGGAATTGATTTTTCAAGTCCTAATTTTTGCCTCTCATATCAGCCTTACTGCATATATTGGGACAGCTAACTAAAATACAAGGGCTGATCAAAAAAATTATTAAAAATATCTTAAGTAAATATGCCGTGACCTCATTTTGTATATTGCATACAATCTGTCCATACTTGCTTGCTTTGCTAATCCACCCCTTGGATATTATGCATAATTACTATTATTAGGAATGATTTTGCCAAACACTTCTCTTGCCTATATCTATGGTTTAGTTGCCGTTTTACTTTGGTCGACAGTCGCGACTGCATTTAAAGTCGCGCTAAGTTTTTATACACCCTTACAATTGGTATTTGTTGCAGTGCTCACCTCTATTATTGCATTGAGTGTGATTATCCTATGGCAAAGAAAGCACACATTAATGCTGCGACAATTTAAACGTCGCCCAGGATTTTATTTGCTTAGCGGTATTCTGAATCCGTTTCTTTATTACTTTGTGCTGTTTGAAGCTTACGATTTGCTTCCAGCTCAACAAGCCTTATCCCTTAATTACACTTGGGCGATTTTATTGCCCATTTTAGCTGTCCCTTTGCTGGGTCATAAGCTCACAAAGGTTGATGTCATTGCCGCACTGATTGCCTATAGCGGCGTTTACATTATCGCAACCGGCGGCAATATCACCGCATTTAACTTTGATAGCCCTAAAGGGATTGCTTTTGTATTAAGCAGTACGGTGATTTGGTGCTTATATTGGGTAACCAATACCAAGGATGACGGCGATGCCACTGTAAGCTTATTACTTAGCTTTTTAATTGGTTTACCTTTAGTGACTATTGCCATGCTAATCCATCAACCCATAAGCGACTTTAGTTGGCAAGCGCTAACTGCTGGAGTGTATGTGGGGCTATTTGAAATGGGTATCACCTTTGTTTTATGGCTTATGGCACTTAAAAGCACCGAGAAAACCTCTAACATCACCACGCTTGTATTTTTAACCCCTGTGCTGTCTGTTGGGTTTATCGCGCTAATCTTAAAAGAGCAAATCGCCAGCAGTACCTATATTGGTCTATGCTTTATTTTAACGGGGTTAATATTGCAAAAGGTAATCCCACAGCTGTTGAGAAAATCCAGTTTAAAGATCAGCCATAAGCATAATAAGTAGCAGTGGTTAAAGCATTTTACGATATTTAAACGATTAAAATTTAAACTTTATTGTCAACATGGCAGTTAGTTGCTATTAATAAGGTGTGCAGTTAATACGGTGTACAAGATACAAAGGATGCTTCAAGGAGGAGATTGGCAATGGGAATGCCGAGATGGAATTTAAGTGACACCACAGAAAATAAAATTCGCAGCTATAGCTTAATGCTTACCGCGGCTATTATGCTTTATGAATATCTCAACGGTGATATCTCAACCCAATACCCCGCCATGTATATATGTATTTTTGTTTTTCCTGCGGTCTACTTCACTAATAGCATACAAGAAAAGTACTTCCCGCTTATCATGGAGTATGTTCAAGCAGCTAGGCTTGTAAGCATATTTATGACGCTGAGCAGCTTTTTGATTTGGTGTTACACCACTTATATACGTTTATCTACTCCTGCGATTTCCAGCCATGGGCTATACCTGCAATAATCCTATAACGGCAATAACCTCTGGCGACAATAACCTCTAGCGGCACATTTCAAAGCTGCTGCTATTTCAGTGCTCAAAAAAACAAAAAAAGCACCGAGGTGCTTTTTAAGTTTTAAGCGCAAATCAAGTCAGTTTGTCACTCACAGCATCGTCAGCTTCAAATCTGGCTTGGGTTAGTTTATTTTAGCTGCGAGAAGTATAATCACCAGTTGCCAACCACTTATAAGTCGTTAGTGCATCAAGAGCCATTGGTCCGCGAGCATGTAGCTTTTGGGTACTGACCGCCACTTCAGCCCCTAAACCAAATTGCGAGCCATCCGTAAAACGGGTGCTGGCATTGACATATACCGCTGCTGAGTCTACTTGATTCATAAAGTGGCAGGTCGCATTAATATCGTCAGATAAAATCGCTTCAGAGTGACCGCTAGAGTGTTGACGAATATGGGTAATCGCTTGGTCAATATCAGTCACAATCTTAACCCCAAGTGTTAATGACAACCACTCAGTACTGAAGGTTTCATCCGTTGCAGGATGAATATCAAACTGACTTGCTGCAAATAACTGCTGCGTTTTTTCACAAGTATAAAAACTCACGCCTAATGCCGACATCTGCGTAAACAAATCTGCTAAAAACTCAGCCGCAACAGCTTCGTGAACCAGTAAGGTATCTAAGGCATTACACACTGTTGGACGCTGCACTTTTGCATTAATGATCACCTCAGCACTGCGAGATAAATCCGCTGATTTATCAAGGTATAAATGACAAATACCAATGCCGCCTAAAATCACCGGAATAGTGGCTTTTTCAGCGCAAAGGCGTTGTAAGGTTTGGCCGCCGCGAGGAATAATCATATCCACATATTGGTCAAGGCGCAGTAAGCCAGTCACTAAGTCGCGATCGGTAGAGTTAATCAGCTGCACAGCATCTTCAGGTAAACCTTGTAATGTCAGCGCTGTGCGGATCACCTCACTTAAAACTTTATTTGAGGTTAAGGTTTCTTTACCGCCACGAAGGATCACTGCATTACCGGTTTTTAGTGCTAGTACGGCAATATCAACAGTGACGTTAGGGCGTGCTTCGTAAATCACCCCAACAACTCCCAGTGGCACTTTGCGTTGAGTTAAACGTAAACCGTTATCTAATAACTGGCTAGCTGATTCACTGCCCACAGGATCGGCAAGATTAATCACATTTTCAATATCAGCAATAATGCCAGCTAATCGCTCGCTATCTAGCAATAATCTATCGATCATCGCATCGGTTAAACCATTGGCTCTTGCTGCCTGCACGTCTTGGTCGTTCGCCGCTAAAATCGCTTCGGTATTTAGCGTTAGTTGCTCGCTAATACAACGAAGCAAAGCGTTTTTGTTTTGGCTCGATAAATTAGCAAGGGCAAAGCTTGCTGCTTTTGCTTGCTTACCTAGCGTGGTTAAATATTGCTGCTGTGACATGTTTTCGTCCTTTAATTTATTCACTATCTAGTACCACCATGTCATTACGATGTATTGCTGCTACGCCGTAATCATAGCCAAGTAATGTTTCAATCTCGTTGGAGTGCTTTCCTGCAATTATCGTTAATGCTTTAGCACAATAACGGCTCATGCCTTTAGCAAGCACGTGACCTGATTTATCGGCAATCAACACAGTTGCGCCACGTTCAAATTGCCCTTCTACGCTGACAATCCCTTTAGGCAATAAGCTGCGACCATTTTCAACGACCGCTTTACAGGCGCCATCATCTAATATCAGCCGCCCTTCTGTTGCAGGGCCAGCTAAAATCCATTGTTTTCGGCTTTCAAGGGGATTTTTAGTGACACTAAAATGAGTGCCGACCGATTCTTTACTGACTACTTGTGAAATCACATTAGGCAAATGACCTGAAGCAATGACCACTTCAACACCTGCTCGCCTAGCCACATCGGCCGCTTCTAACTTAGTCGCCATGCCGCCAGTGCCTAAACCTGAAACTGCGCCACCCGCTAACAAGCGTAAGTTATCATCAATATTGACCACTGAAGTAATTAACTTGGCATCGGGGTTATTGCGTGGATCGGCATCAAATAAGCCGATTTGATCAGTCAATAACACTAATAAGTCAGCATCACATAATAATGCGGCCCTAGCTGATAAATTGTCATTGTCGCCCACTTTAATTTCATTGGTGGCAACGGCATCATTTTCATTAATAATCGGAATAATATTATTATCTAACAATGCATTGAGTGTATCTCGAGCATTTAGATAGCGTTCACGATCATGTAAGTCGGCGCGGGTTAACAATAACTGGCCCACGTGCAAACCATAAATACTGAACAATTCTGACCAGGCCAAAATAAGTTGGCTTTGACCTACTGCGGCTAATAATTGTTTATTGGGCATAGTATCGGGTAATGCGGGGTATTGCAGATGTTCACGGCCTGCAGCTATTGCCCCTGATGTGCATAGCACGACTTCAATACCTGAACGCACAAGCACAGACATTTGTCTGGCCAGTTCCACCATATGTGCTTTATCGAGCTTGTTACTGCCCGAAGTTAAGACACTGGTACCTAATTTTACGACGACCCGCTTGTAAGTCATGACTGCCTTTTCAAACTCAAAAATATTGACTGAAATATTTTTATACCTAATTCAGCGAATAATTCATAGTAAAGCCCATAATTGAGTAAACAAATACTATATTTATTTGTTATACAGCATAAAAAAGGGCTATGCATTGCATAACCCTTAACAAAAATCACTAATTTATCATTGCTGCTTAATTACAGCTTGATAACCCACACATGAGCTTACCCAGCAGGTGTTATGGCGAGCAAAGCCAAGGTTAACCCCAAATAAACTTAGCTAAAAATAGTGCCGCAATAAACAAGATACCAAGATTTAACTCTTTAAAACGGCCAGTAAGTAGTTTAATCACCGCATAAGAGATAAAACCAAACCCTATGGCATTAGCAATTGAAAAGGTTAATGGCATCAATAAACACACAATGACCACAGGCGCCGCTTCTGTTAAGTCTTCCCACTCAACATTGACTAAGCCAGACATCATCAAAATCGCCACATAAAACAAGGCGCCACTGGTAGCATAAGCGGGTACCATGCCGGCAAGTGGGGCAAAAAATAATGCAGCAATAAACAACAAACCGACGACAACAGCGGTTAAGCCAGTACGGCCACCGGCGCTAACGCCTGCCGTGCTTTCAATATAACTAGTGGTCGTTGATGTTCCTAACGTCGCCCCTGCGATGGTGGCTAAGCTGTCTGCACTTAAGGCGCGTTTCACTCTTGGTAAACGCCCTTGTTCATCTAAAAATCCGCCACGCTGCGCGACTGCAACCAAGGTGCCTGAGGTATCAAATAAATCCACAAACAAGAAGGCAAATATCACTGAAATCATACTGATTTCAAGCACTGCGGATAAATCCATTTTCATGAATGTCGGTGCTATCGATGGTGGCATCGACATAACGCCGTTATAACTCACTTCACCAGCTAACAATGCAATGGCTGTGACAATGAAAATACTTAATATCACCGCCGCTTTGTAGCCACGCTGTACCATAGCAATGATCAAGAAAAACCCCACCGCAGCCATCACAGCTGAGAATGAAGTGATATCCCCCATAGTGACTAATGTTGCCGGACTTGCCACCACAATACCGGCGCTTTTAAGGCCAATAAAGGCCAAGAACAAACCGATACCCGCGGCAATACCTAATCGCAGACTCATTGGAATACTGTTAACTATCCATTCTCTAATTTTCACCAAAGATAAAATTAAGAAACAAATACCAGACATAAATACTGCGCCAAGTGCAGTTTCCCAGCTATAGCCCATTTCGCCGACAACGGTATAAGTGAAGAAAGCATTAAGCCCCATACCCGGCGCTAATGCGATGGGGTAATTGGCCACTAAGCCCATCACTAAACAGCCCACTGCCGCGGCTAAACAAGTGGCCACAAACACTGCACCATGATCCATGCCGGCATCAGCTAACATCATAGGGTTAACAAAAATAATGTAAGCCATGGTGAGAAAGGTAGTGAGACCCGCGACAACTTCTTGTTTTAAATTCGTTTGATTATCTTTGAGTTTAAACAGTTTCTCTAACATGAAGCCTTGTTCCTTGAAAAGGGGGTGTAATTGGCTGCTATAGCCGCTACTGGCTAATTACAGTCAAAATCAGAGGTGAATTAATTCGTTCGGATTATAGGTACTTATAAGGTTTATAGCCATGTTAGATAACTAAACACTTATATTCGTATGAAAGACAATTTAACTCAATGAAAAGCCAGTGGTTGATAAATTTCAGGCAAAAAAAATGCCTACTCAAAAGAGTAGGCAGACAAGTTAAAAGTTTTCCGTATGGGGAGAGGAAAACTGCATCACAATTAAGTGATAAAACTTAAAAAGTAAATTGGCAATAGAGAACCAATTTACTTGTTGTCTAAAACCGCCCAAAGGCGACAGAAAAAAGGGTTGATACGGTAAATCAATGAATAAGGAGGGTTAGCCCTTAAACGTCATGGCATAAATGCCAAAAGACAGAACAGCTGGATTTAACCAAGTGCCTTGTCCATAAATAGTATAGCTGTCTGTAGAAGACATAATCATACTCCAAATAAAGTTGCGAAAACCTAGTCTTGCTTGGCTCGGTTCCTTGGAACAAACTTTTCTCAATCCATTGAGACAACTCATCACTCGATTCCTTGGAGACTATATCCATCCTGGATTAACTAGAATTGGAAAGCACCGTCGCTGTCCAACGAGAGGAATAATACCAAAGTGTAATTTTATTACAAGTATTTATTTAATTATTTTATATTTCAATCAAAAAATGAAATAAAAGCACACTTGTATGACAAATTAAGAATTTAGAGTTCTCATTAGTAAACAATCAACCACTAAATAGCACAATATATAGTGGTTGAGCAAAAAACAAACTACACATTGCCGCCCAAAACGCTTTGTAATAAAGTTACCAAAGGCGAGGCTGTGGGTTTCCCATACAAACTATGGCCTTCTGTGGCACTACCGGCAATATCAAGATGCGCAAAAGGCAATGGCATGGCAGAGCCTGTGCCATGTTGGCCCAAGCCTGAAGCATTAATTAAAAATGCTGCGGGATATTGATGGCCTCTGGCAGTAATGGCAGAAGGGCCGTTATTAGATGACAATAACTCCCCTTGGCCAGAGATATTATGTACCTTGGCAAAATCATCATGACGCAAGCTAGATAACTCAAATGGTTCGCCCCATTGCTCAGCAATGCCAGCTAGGGTGTGACCCATACCAGCTTGTTGTGCCACTTTGTTCTCGACTAGTGCGGTATAGCCGCCATAACAGCGCACCACATGGCCGGTTAAGGTTGCCACAGAAAATACTTGCGGCTTAATTGCTGTCATTGCCTGAAGTCTTAAGTGAGATAATAAGTCTGCCAGCACTAAGCGCCCTTCGGCATCAGTATTACCAATACGCACTCTAACACCGCCATGGCTGGTAATGATTTCATCAGGAACAAAGGCATCGCTGCCAATACTGTTTCGCACCAAACCTAACTCTGCTATCACTCTAATGCCTTTGGGCTTTAAGATAGATAAGGTTTTCATTAAGCCTGCCACCGCTGCAGCGCCGCCTTTATCTCGGCTCATACCCGCCATGCCACCGGCGACTTTAATATCTGCGCCGCCAGTATCGTAAATAACTCCTTTACCAGCAAACAAGTAGGTGCGATCAATGGCGCCCTCTGCCACATATTCCAGTTTAACCACGCGAGGTTGATGCCGAGGCACATTAAATGAGGCTCTCCCTACTGCGCAAAGCAGCGGGTAATCGCGCTCTAACTCTTCACGTTCTTCAATGACTCTGATTGCTAAACCACTGTCTTTTAGCGCCTCAACGCAATAATCAGCAAATGCTGGCGCCGCCATTCTTTCTGGCTCAGTGCCGCATAGATCCCTTGCCAAAATCTTACCGGCTTCGACAGCATTGAGCAGGCCACTGCAATTGTCGCTGCCAAGCAAACCAATGGCGCTAAATGCTGGGGTAATTGCTGTGGCTTCTCGCAGCTCCAGTGATTGCCATAGTTCCTGACCACAGGCAAGTGCAGCAACCTGTTTAGCAAATTGATAGCGCTTATCTTGGCTGGTTTCTACCACCAACAGCGGTTGTTTTGCTCCCGCAGCCTTAGCAATAACAATGCCTTCTCTAGCTGCTTTGGCAAACACACTCACATCACTGTATTCATTAGTGGCATTAACAACTGGGGCGACAATCAGTCTGCCACCCGCAAGTCCGGGCGCCAGTAACAATGTTGCCGACTGACCAATGCGCTGATCGATTTGTTTCGCATGCTTGGCGAGTATTTTTATTTCATCTTGGGCAATGGCGGCTAAATCGGTGGCGACTACCACTACGGCGTCCCAGCCATGGCCTTCAAAAATGGCTTGATCATTTGCTACATCAACGATATTGACTTGAAACATGGGGCATCCTTTTTAAATAGATTGTTATTATTGCTTGCTAATCAGTAATTTCAGGTGCTGAATCACAAATCATAACGACCAATGGTGGTTAAAGTATATAAGCTTAGCTTTACGATAGAGTTAAAATATATTTACAAAAATTAATTTAATCCAGCCTCTCTACTTGCTCTAGGTCACTACTTAGTAACGACAATATGGTAAACTTCAGCGCATCTATTCCCACATTCATAGCATTTAGGGAGTCTTCGTGACCGCCATTAATCAATTATATCCCCAGCCATTATGGCAATGGTTTGAACAAATTTGTGCGATTCCGCATCCATCCAAGTTTGAACAAGCACTTAGTGAACATATCCAGCAATGGGCTAAATCGAAAGGTTTGCCTGTCGTCGAAGATAAAGTCGGTAACTTGATCATTAAAAAGCCAGCGTATGCTGGAATGGAAGAACGCAAGACTGTGGTATTACAAGCCCACATTGATATGGTTCCACAAAAAAATGCCGATAAAGTGCATGATTTTGAAAAAGATCCTATTGAAGCCTATGTAGATGGCGAATGGCTAAAAGCCAAGGGCACCACCTTAGGTGCTGATAACGGTATTGGTATGGCTTCAGCGTTAGCAATTCTTGGCGCTGACGACATTAAACATGGTCCATTAGAAGTGCTGCTTACCATTGATGAAGAAGCGGGCATGACTGGCGCTTTCGGCCTTGAAGCAGGTTACCTTGATGCTGATATTTTAATTAATACTGACTCAGAGCAAGAAGGCGAAATCTACATGGGTTGCGCTGGCGGTGTTGATGCACAGCTAAGCGTTCCTATGTCATGGCAAGCACCTGAGCAAAGCAATGCCAGCTTTAGCTTAACCCTTTCAGGTTTAAAGGGCGGCCATTCAGGCGTCAACATTCATTTAGGTCGCGGCAATGCCAATAAATTATTAGCCCGTTTCTTATTTAGTTATGGTGATGATTTACAAATTGAATTAGTTAACTTCACTGGCGGCTCTTTACGTAATGCTATCCCCCGTGAAGCTAGCATCAACTTTATGCTGCCAAGCGAAAATAAAGCCAAGCTTGAGCAAGCCATTGCTCAATATCAAGCGATTGTTCGTGAAGAGCTGGCAATTGCTGACCCTGACATGTTGCTAACACTTGCAGCCATTGACGCTCCAGCAAAAGTCATGAGTGAAGATGCGCAAAATACCTTAATCGATTTACTGCACGCCTGCCCTAACGGCGTAATGCGTATGAGCGATGAAGTTGAAGGTGTGACTGAAACATCGCTTAACGTCGGAGTGATTAACACTGACAACGAATCTGTTGAAGTGCTATGTCTTATCCGCTCATTGATTGACTCAGGCCGAGTGCAAATTGAATCGCAATTAACGGCATTAGCAAACCTTTCAGGTGCTAGCATTGATCTATCAGGCGCTTACCCTGGTTGGAAGCCTGATAATAGCTCACCAGTGATGGCCATTGTCCGTGAAACGTATAATGATATTTATAAGAAAGACCCGACGATTATGGTTATCCATGCCGGTCTTGAATGTGGACTATTTAAAGAACCATACCCAACCATGGATATGGTCTCTATTGGCCCAACCATTCGTTTCCCACATAGCCCAGACGAAATGGTGAACATCACCACTGTTGGCCAATATTGGGAACTACTGCTTGCGGTACTAGAGCGTATTCCAGCAAAAGGCTGAGCTTTAACTCTCTATTAAATTACGCGCTTAATAAAAAGGCTGCTCTATTCTTGATATAAGAAAAGGCAGCCTTTTTGTTTCTAGCGATAATCACTAGAACTGCAAATCTAATTGCTCGCTATTATCATCTGTAACCACTTCTGGCTGGCTATTATCAGCTAAACCAACACTGACACCGATTAATCTTATACCTCGGCCATTGGCCCGCTCTAGTGCTTGAGTTAACAATGTCTGGAATAAGTTAAGCGACATTTCATCACTGCGATGCTCAATGGTAGTTTGCTTGAAATCGTTAAATTTAAGTTTTACTACCTGTTTATGAATTTGCCGGTCTTTAGCACTGCGATGCACCCGGCTAATAAGCTCTTGAATTAACTGCGGCATGACATTGCTGCATTGCTCTATAGTAAAAATATCTTGGGCTAGGGTGGTCTCAACCCCAACCGACTTTCTGATACGATTTGGGCTTATTTGACGTGTATCGATACCTTGAGTGCGCTCAATTAACACGCGGCCAAATTTACCAAAACCGCTGATGAGCTTGTCACTCGGGTAGCGCTGCACGTCTTCACAGGTTTCAAGCCCGAGCGCTGCAAGCTTAGCCGAGGTTACTTTTCCCACCCCAGGGATTTTACTTAAGGATAATGATTTTATAAACGAAGGGATCTCAGCAGGCGTGATCACATATTGACCATTAGGCTTATTTAAGTCAGAAGCTATTTTAGCTAAAAACTTAATCGGTGCGACTCCCGCGGAAGCAGTAAGCCCGGTTACCGTAAAGATTTCAGCTCTGATCTGCTCAGCAATTAAGGTGGCGCTACCTTTACATGCATCACAATCAGTAACATCAAGATACGCCTCGTCCAATGATAACGGCTCAACTAATTCTGTATAACGATGGAATATTTCACGGATTTGCAGCGAAACCGCTTTGTAAACCTCCATCCTGCCTGGCACCAATATCAAATCTGGGCAGAGTTTTAATGCCTGATAACTCGACATAGCAGAACGAACGCCATATTTACGCGCCTCATAACTACAGGTACTGATAACACCACGGCGATCGCTGCGCCCACCTACAGCAATAGGTTTACCACGCAATTGTGGAAAATCACGCATTTCAACTGCGGCATAATAGCAATCCATATCAATGTGGATAATTTTACGCATGGCGTTTTCATAAAGAAGTCACTGAATGACATCATGATACTGTATATAAAAACAGTGTTCAAATTAAACCTTTATCACCAGTCGCGTTGAAAGCTTCAAATTACAAAATAGCGCTAATTTGCAATACAAATAAATAACAGTAAGAACACTAAACATCAGACAACACAAAAACAAAATCAACATTACATGATGCAAATCACTAACTTTTTTATGAGCTTAGGGTATATTTTGATTTATAAGCAGGTACAATCAAACAAAAATAATAATACAATTAGGTGAGTTATGAACAAGTTTGGCTTTAAAGCGAGTTTACTATTTGCGTTAACAATTCTATTAGCTTTCGCCTTGATCATTAGCGGGCTGGTCACTCACCAATTATTAAAACAACAAATAACAGACAAGCTGACAACCGACATCCACCACCAAATAAAAACCAAAGTCAGTGAAATAGAAAGCTCATTTAATCGCACCACTTCCGCGGTAACTGAACTCGCGAGTCTATACCGTCATAACAATGTGGATGCCGGCCATGTCGCCATGACTCAATACACAGCGAAATTAGGTGGCGTCTCTAAAGTCATTATGGGGTTTGATGATGGCCAATCCTTTGCCTCTATTGCTTCAGAGTCTTTTCCTGACGGCGTCGGTGTAGTCGATAAATATGATCCCCGCACTCGTCCTTGGTACCAAAACGGCAAACAAAAAAATACCTTGTCCCTCAGCGAAGTGTTTTTTACCCGTACAGACGGTATACCTATGGTCGGGGTTATGCACCCAATTGATGGCGGGATCATCATGGCGGATTTACGTTTTGACTACTTGCAACTGCAACTACAAGCATTAGCAGATATTGAAGGTGCCACTGGCTTTATTATTGATAAAAATGGCTTAGTGTTAGCCTCTAATTCAGCCTTAACTAATCAAAAAGACAATATCAGCAGCAATAGCCAACTAAGCGAGATCTATCAAAGTATTCTCGGTCAGGATAGCTCATGGGCGCTCAGTGATATAAATGACGTTAGCACGATTATTGCTAGTCAAAAAATCCCTTTAATTGATAACAACCAATGGTATGTGATTGTCACCCTCGATGAAGCAACAGCTTTCGCACCGCTTGTTAATGCCACATTAAAACTCAGCGGCATCATATTATTGGTACTTGGCTTATCTGTTGTGGCGTTATTAATACTACTGAATAAGCTCTATCAACCGATTAATGAACTACGTGACTTAGTCACTGGCTTATCTCAAGGTAATGGTGATTTAACCCGTCGTTTGGAAGTCAAAAATGATGACGATATCGGAAAAATTTCCCTCGGAATTAACGCCTTTATTTCACAACTACAAACGATGTTGTTAGCCATCAATAAATCGACAATTAAATTATCTACCGGTATTGATAAGCTGCAGCACTATAGCCAAAACAGCGAACAAATTTTGACAGCCCATACCAATGAAACAACCCAAATTGTGACCGCCATTGAAGAGCTATCAAATACCGCTGTCACTGTGGTTGAGAATACCGAAACCGCAGCCAAGCATACTAATGAGGCTAATATTACTGGCGAGCAATCACTGAAGACCATTAACTTAACCCAAGTGGGTATCCAAGGTTTAGCTGCTGAAATCCATCAAACTGCTGGTAATGTCGAGCACATGAATAATGAAACCAGCAGTATTCAAAGCATTGTTGATGTGATTGGGAGTATTGCAGAGCAAACCAACCTGTTAGCGCTTAATGCCTCGATTGAAGCTGCAAGGGCCGGAGAGCAAGGGCGTGGTTTTGCTGTGGTTGCAGATGAAGTGCGCGCCCTTGCCAGTCGCACCCAAACAAGTACCAGTGAAATTGAAATCGCGCTGGCAAAATTAAAAGCTGAAGCCACTGCGGTGGTGTCGGCCATTGGCAGTACTGAACGAGCCTGCTCAGACACGGTTACTGAGGTCAGTAATACTTCTGATAATTTACAAACCATGAGTACTATTGTTGCTCAAATCAATGCCCTCAATAGCCAGATATCCACTTCAGCAAATGAGCAAAATATTGTTATTCAGGAAATTAATCGAAGCATGCACCAAATTCACGATATGGTTGAAACCTTAAATGATGAAGGCATTATGCAGCGAAATGAAACGGATAATATTGCCACAATCAATGTGGAGCTAACCAATATGATTAATCAGTTCAAACTATAGCGTTACCAATACATATAACGCTTAAAAATCCCATAAAAAAAGCCTAACTCAGTTAGGCTTTTGTTTTGTAGCAAACTCAATGATTACATTTTGTTTTGAAGCAAACTCAATGATTACATTTTGGTTTGCAGATAATTTTGTAAACCAACGCGATCAATTAATCGAATTTGTTTTTCTAACCAATACATGTGATCAGATTCAGTATCATCAAGTAGTACTTCTAAGATTTCACGGGTTTGGAAGTCGCCTTTTACTTCGCATAAAGCGATGACTTCACGTAAATGATCAGCAACTTGATATTCGTAGCTCAAGTCATTTTTAAGCATCTCTTCTACGTCTTTACCGATGTTTAATGCTTCACGACTTGCAACATCTGGCGTGCCTTCCAAGAAAAGAATGCGCTGAACTAACTTAGCAGCATGGGCTTTTTCGTCATCTGACTCATGTAAGATGCGCGTATAAAGCTCATCAAATCCCCAATCTTCGTACATGTGTGCATGTACAAAGTATTGATCCATCGCTGACAACTCACCGGTTAATAATGCATTTAAAGCTGCAATAACTTCTGGATTACCTTTCATGATAATGTCCTATTAATCTTTAATTTGTGATTGAAGATAGTTCTGAATACCGGTTTGGTTAATCAGCTCTTTTTGGGTTTCAATCCAGTCTAGATGCTCTTCTTCATCTTCAAGTAAATCTTCTAATAAATCACGAGTAACGTAATCGCGCTCTGTTTCACAAAGCTTAATCGCCTCTCGTAAAACGACCAACTGCTCGACTACCGCTTGCTGATCACAATCAAACATTTCTTCGCAATGCTCACCAATGCGTAACTTGTCTAATTGTTGAAGGTTAGGTAAACCTTCCAAAAACAATACCCGCTCAATTAACTTGTCTGCATGTTTCATATCTTGAATAGATTTTTTATATTCTTTCTCATTGAGGTTTTCGAGTCCCCAATGCTTGAACATACGCGCGTGAAGAAAATATTGATTAATGGCAGTGAGCTCACATGTCAGTACACGATTAAGCTGACTAATTACTTTTGGATGGCCTTTCATGATTTAGTCCTTAAATGCTAGATTGATCTGGATCAATTTCGACCAGCATAGTACATGTGACTTCAAAAAACAATTCCCCTTTATTATCATAAGCTTAGTCATTGATAACTATTATCATTATAACTTAGGTTCTTATCTCGCTTCAGCATTTTCACGTTTGAATATTTCTTAATAGAATCACATCTCTAGCTAATTTTGCTGGTTTTTAATAGTGACAATAATCACACTAGTAAGGGTAAATGTTAGCTGTAATTAGTTTTGTAAATTTTGTAACAGTCGTAAAAAAGCCCACTTGAAAGTGGGCTTAAAGTTAATGCTGGCGCACTAGATAATCCGGTTTTGATTCAGTTTTGCTTCTCTTTCAGCTTCAGCCATGCGGCGTTTGCGTTTATCGCATGGGTCATCACAATCACAAGCTTTCTCAATACCCAAAACACCTAAACCACCACAACTGCCTTCAACCGCCTTGCGCTTCACGATATAGCCCACGGACATTAATAAAAAAAATAATAACAACACCACAAATGCTGCGATAAAAGTACTCATCATATTCTCCAAGCTAAATTGGTCATCAAATAAATCTTTAAATGCCATTAACGAATGTAAGGTGCAAACGACTCACTATAAAATACGTCATAATCATCGTCGTCTTTTTCAATCAGCATAACTGGCAGTTTCTCACGCTCAGCTAACGCTAAAGACTCTTCCGTACCTAATACCATCATTGCAGTTGCATAAGCGTCTGCAGTCATACTACTAGGGTGCAAAACGGTTACTGACGCTAACTTATGCTTTATTGGATAACCGCTTCTAGGGTCAATTAAATGCGAAAAACGCTCGCCGTTTTCTTCATAATAAATTCTGTAATCGCCAGATGTCGCTAGCGCCATATTACCAGGCTCTATCACCTGTTGAATAGCCGCCCCTTGGCTCGAAGGTTTCTCAACTGCAACACGCCATGGGCTGCCGTCATTTTTAACACCTTTAACGCTAATCTCACCACCAATTTCCACTAAGTATCCCTCTACTTGGTATTTATTTAGTAGTGCAGCAATTTTATCGACACCATAGCCTTTAGCAAGGGAAGATAAATCAATGTAGAGATCAGGGCTTAACTTGGTGACAGTTAAATCTTTGACACTAAAACCATGAATATCCGATTTAGCTTTCATCTCGGCAATCGTTTCAGCGCTTGGGATCGCTGTTGGGCGCTTATCAGGACCAAAGCCCCATAGGTTAACTAATGGCCCTAAGGTAATATCCAGCGCGCCTTGAGTCGTGTCGTAAAGGCGTAAGCCTTCATTTAAAACCTTGGCTGTATCCGCTGAAACTTTCAGGCGTTGATTAACACCTAGCTGGTTAAAACGTGATAGTTCTGACTTCGGTCTGTAAGTGGACATTTGATCATTAACTAACTCAAGAGCGATATCAATTTCAGCTTGTAGTAGTTGAGTGGTTGGCAGGCGCTCATTACGTACCACTTTTATATGATAAGTGGTCCCCATGGTATTGCCTGACAGTGACACTATCTTATCTTCAGTTCCACAGCCGACTAAAATCAACAAACCAAAAAATACTGCCAGCGTCTTCATCGAAATTTTTATCATGTAAATGTTCAAATTCTCAATTTTTATATGGTTAATGTTTAAATCATTCTTAGCTAAAGCAACAGTGGCTAAAGCAACAACGACTAAACCACAAAGTCCCTAAAATAAAAATTGCAGCTAGCTTAACAATGGTGACCACCGTGTCAGCTAGCTGCAATTTATGACGTTCAATGTCTTTTGCAAAGGGTTAGCAGTTAGTCACTAACCACCAAAGTCATCGAGTAAGATGTTTTCATCTTCAACGCCTAAGTCTTTAAGCATACCAATTACCGCAGCATTCATCATTGGAGGTCCACACATGTAGAACTCACAATCTTCTGGTGCGTCATGGTCACGTAAGTAGTTTTCGTACAATACGTTATGAATAAAGCCTGTGTAGCCATCCCAGTTATCTTCCGCTTGCGGATCAGATAACGCAACATGCCACTTAAAGTTTTCATTCTCAGCCGCTAAGCCATCGAAATCTTCTACGTAGAACATTTCACGCTTAGAACGAGCACCATACCAAAAACTCATCTTACGTTTAGACTGTAAACGCTTAAGTTGGTCAAAGATATGTGAACGCATTGGCGCCATACCTGCACCACCACCGACAAACACCATTTCAGCATCGGTATCTTTAGCAAAGAACTCACCAAATGGACCAGAAATCGTTACTTTGTCACCTTCTTTGAGGCTCCAAATAAACGATGACATCTTACCGCAAGGTAAAGTTAAGTTTCTTGGCGGCGGCGTAGCGATACGCACGTTCAACATGATGATGCCAAACTCTTCTGGGTAGTTAGCCATTGAGTATGCACGAATAGTTTCTTCATCAACCTTAGATTCTAAGTTGAAGAAACCAAAGTGTTCCCAGTCGCCACGGTATTGCGCTGGTACATCAAAGTCAGCATATTTAACGTGGTGAGCTGGGGCTTCAATTTGAATATAGCCACCCGCGCGGAACGGCACAGACTCACCATCAGGGATTTGCAGCTTAAGCTCTTTAATGAACGTCGCTTTGTTATCGTTAGAGATAACTTCACATTCCCATTTTTTGATGCCGAAAATCTCTTCATCAAGTTCGATTTCCATGTCAGTTTTAACGTTAACCTGACAGGCTAAACGACAACCTTGACGTGCTTCACCTTTGCTTATGTGATCAAGTTCAGTAGGCAGAATATCACCACCACCAGACTTAATGTTTACCCGACACTGACCACATGAGCCACCGCCACCACAAGCACTTGAAACGAAAATACCATTGTTAGCTAGTGCGCCGAGCAGCTTGCTACCAGCACCGGTTTTAATTGCTTTTTCGCTATCATCATTAATTGAGATAGTGATATCACCACTGGCTACTAGTTTAGATTTAGCAAATAAAATCACTAATACTAAAACCAGTACAATCGCGGTAAACATACTCACACCTAGATAAACATCTATCGGAGTAGCTTTAAGAATATCCATTAACTTATCCTTTAAGGTTCAAATTAATACGTCGTACGGGTGTCTTAAAGAGACACACCTGAGAACGACATGAAACCTAGCGCCATTAAGCCAGAAGTGATGAAGGTAATACCTAAACCACGTAGCCCTTTAGGCACATCAGAATACTTCATTTTCTCACGTAGACCGGCAAGCAATACAATTGCTAATGCCCAACCAACACCTGAGCCGATACCGAATACCAAGCTCTCGCCAAGGTTATAATCACGCTCAACCATGAATGAAACCGCACCAAAAATTGCACAGTTAACCGTGATCAATGGTAAGAAAATACCTAATGCGTTGTACAAAGGTGGAAAGTACTTATCTAATGCCATTTCCAGAATCTGTACTAATGCAGCAATAACACCAATAAAGGTAATGAACTTCAAGAAGCTCAAATCTGCATCAGGTACACCGGCCCAAGCTAATGCGCCAGGAGCCAGTAAACCTTGATAGATGATTTGGTTAACAGGCACTGAAATTGCCAGTACCACAATTACCGCAACACCTAGACCCATAGCAGTGGTGACTTTCTTTGATACCGCCAAGAAAGTACACATACCGAGGAAGAAGGCTAACGCCATGTTCTCAATGAAAATCGAACGAATTAACAGACTAATATAATGTTCCATTGCGCCTACCCTTTTGCTTCTACTTGCTCTGGCTTATAAGTACGGATAATCCAGATCAGCATACCGATCAAGAAGAACGCACTTGGAGGAAGAAGTAACAAGCCATTAGGCTGATACCAACCACCGTCAGAGATTTTGCTGAGGATTTCAACGCCGAACAATGAACCATTACCGAGTAGTTCACGGAAGAAACCAACTGATAATAGGATGGCGCCATAGCCTAAGCCATTACCAATACCGTCCATAAAGCTCATCAGAGGCGGCGTTTTCATTGCGTATGCTTCTGCGCGACCCATTACAATACAGTTGGTGATAATCAAGCCAACAAATACTGATAATTGCTTCGCTACGTCATAGGCGTAAGCTTGCAATACTTGGTCTACAACAATTACTAATGAAGCAATAATTGTCATTTGCACAATAATACGAACGCTGCTTGGAATATGATTACGTAGTAACGAAATAAATAAGTTCGAACACGCGGTCACCGCAGTCAATGCTAATGTCATAACAATAGCCGTTTCCATTTTAGCGGTAACAGCCAGTGCACTACATACACCCAGAATTTGCAGAGCAATTGGGTTGTTATTAATGATAGGTCCAGTCAGAACCTGTTTAAGTTCTTTAACGTCAGCCATTAGCCTAGTCCTCCATTGCGTGCTTTTTCGATAAAGCGTGCAAAACCTTCTTCACCTAACCAAAACGTTAGCGAGTACTGAACACCGTTACTGGTCAACGTCGCACCAGATAAGGCATCAACACCGTGAACTGAAGATGCAATTGTCGGGATCTTAGTGACTTGAATAGCTAAGTCGCCATTGTCGTCATAAAGTTTTTTACCTTCCCACTTAGCAATCCACTGAGGGTTTTGAACTTCACCACCTAGGCCCGGTGTTTCACCAGAACCAGTGAAGTCGTAATACACTAAGCTGCGAATGGTATTCATATCCGCTTCAACCGCTAAGAATGCAAACATGGTTGACCATAAACCGTAGCCTTTAACAGGAATAATCACGGTTTGTAGTTCATTGTTGTCATCTTTAACTAGATAAACAACACCTTGATTTGCAACGCGCTTAACAGAGGCAATGTCATTTTCAGGCTTAAAAGACGTTGCAGGCGTACGTGCCGCTTTTTCAACATCAAAAGTATCAGCATCACCTTCAACAAACTCACCGGTTTTTAAATCAACAAGACGAGCTTCAACGTACTTACCATACTTTGCAATAATAACGTCTTTCTCAACTTTGCCAGCTTTAGTATCCACTAAACCTGCCGCTTCAAGAATGTACTTTTGCTTATCTAGCAATTTATTCTCTTGCTGAATTGGCTTAAGTAATACTGCTGCAGTTGATACCAACATTGAGCAGATAAAACACAGGCCGATTACAACAAATAATGTTTTGCCGATTGATTCTTTATTACTGGCCACGAGCAATCCTCCGCTTCACATTTGCTTGAACCACGAAATGGTCAAATAACGGTGCAAATAAGTTAGCAAACAGGATGGCTAACATCATTCCTTCAGGGAACGCTGGGTTAATGACGCGAATAAACACTGCCATTGCACCAATTAAGATACCGTAAGCCCATTTAGCATTGTTAGTGAAAGACGCAGAAACTGGGTCCGTCGCCATAAACATCATACCGAAGGCAAATCCACCTAAAACAAGATGCCAATACCAAGGTGTTGCAAACATTGCATTAGTGTCGCTACCGATAAAGTTAAGTAGGTAAGAAACTGCAATCATGCCCAACATCACACCTGAAATAATACGCCATGAGGCGATACGGGTATAAACGATAACTGCACCACCTAGCAAAATAGCAAAGGTAGAGACTTCACCCACGGAACCTGGAATGAAACCTAAGAAGGCATCCCACCAGTTAGCGCTAGTATATTCAAACGTGCCCTGTGCAGCTTGGCTCAATGCCGTAGCACCAGAGAAACCGTCAGCCACAACCCATGTTGTGTCACCTGACATGCTTAACGGATACGCAAAGAATAAGAATGCACGACCCGCTAACGCTGGGTTTAAGAAGTTACGACCTGTGCCGCCAAACACTTCTTTTGCAACCACAACACCAAAGGTAATACCCAGTGCAACCATCCATAATGGAATAGTTGCTGGTAAGGTCAGCGCAAATAGAATGGAAGTTACAAAGAAACCTTCGTTAACTTCATGGCCACGTACAGACGCGAATAAGACTTCCCAGAAACCACCAACGGCAAAAGTCACCGCATAAATAGGTAGGAACCAACAAGCGCCATACCACATCAGTGCAGGCACACCTGAACTTGCGGTTAATTCAGTACCAAATAGGCTGAATAGGCTGACTTGCCATACATCAGGAGTTGCAAAGCCAGCCATCAGCGCATCTTGAGCTTGCAAGCCAACGTTGTACATACCAAAGAACATTGCCGGGAAAGTACAGGCCCAAACCGTAATCATCATACGTTTTAGATCAAGGCTGTCACGCACGTGCGTGGTGCCTTTGTTTACTTTACCTGGAGTGTAAAACACAGTAGCAGCCGCTTCATAAAGGGCGTACCACTTCTCGTACTTGCCGCCTTTTTCAAATTGCGGTTCAATACGCTCGATAAAATCTTTCAAGCTCATTAGCCTTCCCTCTCGATCGTATCTAAACAATCACGCAGATATGATGCATAGTCATACTTGCCTGGACATACGAAGGTACACAATGCCAAATCTTCTTCATCTAGCTCTAGTGCGCCCAGTGCAGCAGCACCGTCATAATCACCAGAAACAAGATCGCGAAGTAACATTGTCGGTAAGATATCTAATGGAACAACACGTTCATAGTTACCAATTGGCACCATGGCACGATCTGAACCACCCGTAGTTGTGGTCATATTGAACAGACCTGTACGGTTTAAGTGACCTAAGAATGCGCGAGTGATAGAGAACTTATCAGCACCAGGCATAGCCCAACCAAATAATTCTTTTTCATTGCCTTCTTTCAACAAGCTAAGTTGTTGATGATAGCGACCTAAATAGCCATGAGGACCCGCCGCTTGGCGCCCGCTTAATACTGAACCTGAGATAACTCGAACATTGTCAGTTTCAATTTCTCCAGCAGTTAATTCAACAGTGCTAGCACCTAATACTGTACGAACTAAACGTGGGTTTTTAGCTTCAGGGCCAGTAATCGCAATAACACGTTGAGTGTTAAGTTCACCTTGAGTGAATAATTGACCAACAGCAATCACGTCTTGGTAGCCAATATGCCAAACCGTACGTGTTGCAGAAGCAGGAAGAAGATGATGAATGTGAGTGCCCACTAGGCCAGCAGGATGTATACCTGCAAACTCTTCAACTTGAGCATTGCCAGAAGGGATATCAGCACCAGGCGCTTTAGCAAGGAAAAGTTTGCCTTCTGTTAATTTCGCTAGTAGCGTCAAGCCGTTAGCAAAATCATCTTTATGCTCAGCAATCACTACAGCAGGATCTGCAGCAAGTGGTTGAGTATCAATTGCGGTGACGAAAATACCAGCAGCGACTGAATCAACAGCAGGTACTTTACTGAAAGGGCGAGTTCGTAAAGCTGTCCAAAGACCTGATTCAATCAAGTTTTCTCTGACAACGTTAGCATCTAACGTGTTAAGTTCATCAGCACTATATTGAGTAAAGCTGACTTTATCATCACCTTCAACGCCAATAACCACTGACTGAAGTACACGTTTCGCACCCCGGTTAATTTCTAATACAGTACCACTAGCTAAAGCAGTATATTTAACGCCAAGGTTCTTTTTATCTTCAAAAATCACCTGACCTTTCAAGACTTTTTCGCCAACCTTGATTTTCATCGTTGGACGTAAGCCAATATACTCTTCACCCAAAGTCGCTACGTTCTTAATGGCTGGGCCATTATGGATAACTTGCTCAGGGCCACCTGCTAGAGGTAGTTCCAATCCTTTCTTTATTGTAATCATATCCACAAGCACTACGTTTGAAGGAAAGACAATGCGCCGCGTTCCTACCCAAAAGAAAACAAAGTGTTAACAAACACTTCAGTGTTGAGCTAGCGCAGATTTATCACGAAAATGCGATCGCAATCACGCTGGTCGCGCGCATTTTACCCCAAAATGTGCGCTATCGCCACGAAAAAAACCAGTGATTGAATTTTTAGATTGTTCATTTTTAAACAATTCACTCAAATAGGGTGTGGAACAGTCTGATTTAACGTCATTGAATGCAATATTTCAGTAACACAGGCACTATAACATTAATTTTAAAAGAAATAATATAAGAAGTGATTTACGGATTTGTTAACAAAATTCGCTTTAGTACGAGCTAAAATAGCCCATACTAAAGCAGAATTAAAACAAGCACCTACAAGAGGAAGAAGAGGTGAGACAGTTAAAATCTGGCCTGATATCCAAGGTAACTCAACATCTCGCCTTGAGAAGTAATGCCTAAATTAGACTGTTGACTGACTAAATCCTCGTCAAGTAAGTTTTCTATACGCAAATAAACTTCGTGCACATTAGAAATATGATAGTTAGCTGCTAAGTCTAGCTTCCATTGTGTATCAATTTGTTCACCGCCATTAATGGCAGTGGCATAACCCATTTCTGATTTATATAAAGCTTGGGCGATGACACTAAATTGACCCATTATTAAGCCCGCATTTAAAGCTAATTGTTGCTCAGGTACCCAAGGAAGTTGTTCGCCTTTTACATAAAGACCGATTAAGTCGTTAAAACCAGAGTCTCCAAACTCAGCTTGGCTGTATTGGTATTGAGCAGAAAGAGGGATTGAAAAGCTATCAAAGCCGACAGTGTAATCGACCGACAAGTCGATGCCGTTAACGGACGTATCGTTAAAATTGTCTTGTACATAACGCTGTGAATAATCACACGCCATACTCCACATACAAGTCACATGTTGATTATCAAAGTCTTGTACGTAAGCATTTAAACCAACATTTAGTGCATCATTGCTATAGCCAAGTGCTAATTGATACTGCAGCGACTCCTGCGCTTGTTGCAATGCATTGCCCGCTGATGCAGCTGTCCAAGCTTGCTTAGCTGAAACAGCCGCTTTCCAAGCACCTGTGGTATAGGCAATTTCGATTGCCGGGATCCAGCCATCATCAGAAAAATCAGCCGCCTCTATGCCATAGGCTTCAACGTCAATTTCGCGAGTAGTACTGACACTTTCAAAGCTCAAGCCTAAGTTTATCGACAAAGCGCCATAGTTGAGTTTGGCGTCAGCGCTGGTAATGAGTACGTTAACATCGTCGATATAAGCTAGCAGCGCATTATCAATATTGGTGCTCGCAAGACTTCTATCTTGGCTCCAGGTCCAATCTTGCTGGCCAAAACGCATTTTGGCTTTATCTGAATGAAACAGCGCACCATAGGTCACTTGATGAGCGCCATATTGACTTACACCTTCCGTTTGCAAGCCATAGCCCGAATATTGATTATCTTCAAGCATAGAGCCTAAAGCCAAACCGCCTGTAGTCGGGGCTTTATCAAAAGCTGAAATCGCTGATAATTCTGTTGTACCAATAAACACGCCAGATAACGAGTTTAATTGCGAGATTTGCTCATCATAGGATTGGTAATAAAAATCGGACATCACCACCGAGCCATCACTAAGATTAACAATATGGCTCACTTGATACCTATGGCGCTGGCCTTCACGGTTATCATTTTCGGTAGCCGAATACGCCCTACCCGGTTTAGCCTGCCAATCTTGGCTGGTTAAACCGATATTGGAGTGATCATTTTCTGAGTTAGTGTATTGGTACATAAACTCTGTCGTTTGTGGGTTTCTAGCGCCAGCAAGACTATCAGCATTAATTTTGAACATGATATCGGTTTGGCTGTGGTCGCTATCAAGGTTGGTCACAAAACCTGTTTCTTCGGCGGTATTTTGGTAATCCACCGCAAACAGCATGCCGTATTCTTTATTTAAGCCACTGGCAATGGCGCCCACGCGGCCACCACCATTATCATTAATTTCGATGTTAGCCTGAGCATCTAATTTTGTTGGGCTGATCTGCGCCGTGGTGTAATCCACACTACCAAAAGCCCCTTTACCGCCTTTTGTCACTCCAGTCATGCTGGCTGTAGTCACTTGGGTTTGTAAGGCTAAATTCGGTTGTAACACTAAATGAGGCGCAGAATAAGGAGACGGTGAAAAGGATACTCTATCTTGAGAAATCGCAATGCCATTGACCGCGCCGCGATGACTGATGTCAGTGGTTTGCCCCATGGCAGCAGGCATGATTGTCATTCCTGACAATGCTAGGGGTATTGTACTGCTGCGATAATGAAATGGAGCTGTCTGAGGCTGGTCGAGTACAACAGTATTATTTGATTCATCCAAGGATGCCGTCACAGAGCTTGCAGCAAAACTTGAAGAATGACACACAAACAGCACAGCAGAAGCAATTACAGACAAGCTGAATTGGCCTTTAGACATGGTTAACTCCCAAAATACATCATCGGCATCGCAATCCGCTACGCCTTTATTATTATAAATAACATCCTATTACTAACTTTTAACAATAACGTTTTCATGCAAATAAAAACAGTATTTTAATAAAATTAACCACAAAAAAAACAAAGCGGCCGAAGCCGCTTTGGTGTCAAACTAAAACCTAGGATTAACAGCTAGCCTATAGCGTACCTAAAATGTCGTCACTCAATTTAAGGTCATCATTACGATTGACACTTACACCAGCGGCAATGATTGCACGAGCAATATCTTGGGCTTGATCAAGTGAGTGCATGTCATAAGTGCCACACTGATACTCATTTAATTCAGGGATCTCACTTTGTTCAACCACTTTAAGTACATCACCCATTGCTGCAAGCCACGCATCGGCAACAACCCGCTCTGTCGGCTGACCAATTAAGCTCATGTAAAAACCGGTGCGACAACCCATTGGCGATATATCAATAATTTCTACCGAGTCACCATTCAAATGATCACGCATAAAACCGGCAAATAAGTGCTCAAGGGTATGAATACCACGTTCACTTAAAATATCTTTATTTGGCGTACAAAAACGCAAGTCAAATACCGTAATGGTGTCACCTTTAGGTGTACTCATATGCTTTGCGACACGCACAGCAGGAGCTTCCATTCGTGTATGATCAACAGTGAAACTATCAAGTAAAGGCATGACTCATTCCTTAAGGCTAAGTAAAAGATGTTTGGCATCATAGCATCAAAATTGAAACCAGACAGCTATGTAAACATGGGATAAACCGGAGTTATCTTCATGTAATAACCTGTCTGTGTGACAAACTGATGACCGATACTTATTACTTTTATTAAAACACTAAAGACTAAAAAGCAAAAAACCTCATCTAAAGACGAGGTTTTGATTTTTAAGCTAATTTGGCTAGTTTGCCTTAATCTACAATGACCATAAATGGCCTTATGGATTAACCTTTACAATTTGGCGTTTTAGGCACTGCATCTAATGCTTGCCACTCAGCCTGAGTATATGCATTAATGGAAAGTGCATGCACGCCGTTGGCTAACTCATCCGCTAACACAGCATTTATTGCTCGGTGGCGGGCAATTAATCGCTGCGCTTCAAACTGCTCACTCACCACCACCACTTTGAAGTGTGTTTCTGAGTTAGGCGGCACATGGTGGCGATTGCTTTCATTAAGCACATCTAAATGTATCGGACTAAAAGACTGGTTCAGTTTATCGCTAATGATTTGTTCAACTGACATAACAAACTCTTTATAACTACATTTTAAAGTTTGAAGACTACTGCTTAACTCCCCATAAATCAAACTAGCCAGTCGGCAATCTGATTTAAGTGGCAATTTTAGTTAACAATGCAAGCTAACCTAGTAAGTTAAAGATTACGCTGATGAATTATCCCTTCAATTGATGATAGCCGACAATTAACTGCCTAAAGGTTAGATTTAACCGACAGTTCTTAACCTTTAAACGCTTTGGTACTGCATGCTGCCACTGTGATTGCATCCCTTGATGCATAATGAGTAAATCACCGCTTTCAAGCTCAACGTTTTGTTTTATATTGAGGCTTTTATGCCGTAAGGCAAAAGTTCGACTGGCGCCAATACTGACTGACACAATTGCGCTATTGGCTACTATTTCAGGCTCATCATCACTATGCCAGCCCATAGAATCTAAACCGTTTTGATAACGATTAACCAATACCCCGTTGCAATTAAACTGCAGTTCATCCCGCAGCCGCTGCCTTAAATCTGCTAATAAGTGTGGCCAAGGCTGCGGTGAAATTAATAAAGAAGAATATTGATATTCACAACCAGGATCAGCAAACCATACTTGAGCGCGAGGGATAGGATGCTGTTTACCAAAAAGCGTAATTATCGGTTTTTCAAAGGGGTAGCTATCGGCATCGGCTAGCAACTGTTGCTGCTCCCCGCGTGATAAAAAGCCCTTTATATACGTTATTGGCGCAGTTATTGGCGCGCCATGGCTCTTGGATTTAGCGCTGGGGCTATTTTGATTGTCACTGCTGTGCTGATCAGATAATTTAAACTCGATTTGTTTCACCCCCGCCCTCCTTTTGCCTCTTAAAGAGAGGCTAACGTTGACAACCGACACTTTGTGACTAATCCTTTAGTATACCAATTAATTATTTTACATTTTTTTAATATTAACTCACTAAACTTTATGAGAGCCTAAAATTACAACGTAAGCTGTTTTATTAAGCTAGGTGAACCGCCTTAATGTTTATCCCAACACCGTCATTGCAGCAGCGCCGCCACTATCTTATCGGCGGTTTTAGCACTGTTAGTCTATAAAAGATAAAGGTAGTTTATTGCACTTATGAAATGGATATTGGATCTGCTTGTCAATCTAAGCATTATGTTCAGCTTAAGCATTGCCATGTTCAACATCAGCAATGCCCATGCTGAAAAGCTCAACTTAACTGAGACTTACACCGCGCCAATAGGCCAATCTATAGGGTATTACACCGAAACAGATCGTATTAACGCATCGCAAGCTTATCAATTATTCCGTAATGGCCACTTCCAGTCAGGCAGCGAGGAAATTAGCAACTACGGCATCGGCTCTAACCCTGTATGGATTAGTCTATCCATTAATAATCCAACTCAAACTCAGATAAACCGCATCATCCACTTTGATAATTACTGGCTCGATGAAGTCAGTGCTTATTGGCTAAGCTCAGATAGAATTGCTCATTTTGAGCACCAAGGTGATCTATCGCTATTTTATAAACAACCGACTTTTCAACCCAGCTATAATTTTCAATATAGCTATCCACCAGGTATAACCACGGTATTAATTAGGCTTCAAACCTTAGATGCCATGGTCATTCCGGTATATTTATTTGATGAAAGCCAAAGCGCTCAAAACAGTATATTTAACTCCTATAGTTACGGTTTTTTATACGGCGCGATTATTGCGCTGCTGATTTATAACTTTATTTTATTTTTAGGCTTACGTCTGAGAAGCTACTTTTACTACTGCCTATACCTGCTTAACTTTCTAATATTAAATATGGCATATAGCGGTCATGGTTCGTTATGGCTTTGGCCAAATTCGCCTTATTGGCAACAATGGGCTGTGCCAATCCTTATGGTCACCTTCTGCTCCAGTGGCATTGTATTCGCGTGCCACTTTTTACGTCTGCGATATCAACTGCCGCTATTACATAAGATCTTAAAAAGCTTATGCGTACTTTTTCCAATATTGATGCTGTTGGCAGTGATACTGCAAGACCGAGTATTAGGGTTGATTTTTGCTTTTGATTTGATGCTGTTATTCAGTGGCTTGATGATTGTATTAGGGGTGCTGTCATTAAATTTCGGCAATATTTCCGCACGGTTATTTTTACTGGCTTCAATATCATCAATGATAGGTATTGCCATAACCGCGCTTGCGGTGTGGTCATATATTCCATTTAATGACTTTACTTATCGCGCTGCTGAAATAGGGGTAGGTATTGATGTACTTTTACTGGCATTAGCATTAACTGAGCGATTTAGACGAATCGAAAATGAAAAACTGATCGCAGAAAAGATGGCTCAAATGGATCCGTTAACCCTGCTTAATAATCGCCGCGCTTTTTACCAATTAGTGGAGCCGCAATTTAATCAAGCCAATGGCACTATGGAATCGCCGAGTAATACCCCTTCTATCGTAATGATTGATATCGATAAGTTTAAAGTTATTAATGATAAATATGGGCATATTTTTGGTGATTTAGTCTTGGTTAAAGTCGCATCTATCATTAGAGATACCCTACGAAAAAATGATATTGTGGCGCGCTGGGGTGGCGAAGAGTTTATTGTTTTTTTACCGCAAACGGCTGCAAAAGAGGCCGATAGTTTAGCAATGCGGATTTGTGAAAATATTGCCAAACTCAATTTGCAGCACCAACACGTTAAAGTGCAGGTTACAGCCAGTATTGGCATAGTGACCAGTAATGCTGAAATCTATCAATTACCAGCCTTAATTGAACAAGCCGATAAACACCTATATCAAGCTAAACGAGCCGGCAGAAACAGAATATGTAATAGTGAACAGGTATTAACCCATAGCGTCGCCAGTTAAAGATAGCTCAAGTGCTAATGTAATTTTATCAAAATGACTGTTTACCCAAGCTCCATTAATCGGCCCCCAATCCAGCAGCTGATAAAAACCCGCATTGTGTCTTTGCCCCTGCTGTACAAATTGCACATCAATGCCTATGTCAGTGAAAGCTGCTATGTTGTCTTGCAAGGTGCGTCTTGGCATTTGGGTCTGCTTTTGTAATGACAACAAATTATGCTGTTGCTGCTCAATGAGTCCCGCCAGATAGATTTTACGTAAAAACGCTTTTTGCGCTTTAGAGACAGGTCGCACTAAAAATCCATTATTAGCCGCTGCAGCAGTTACTTTTTCCATATTACTCAATCCCATATACTATATAAGCTTAAAGTAATGGATTATGAGTGGTTAAGAAAGACTAATTGACACTTATTATTCATCAATCTCTACCAATCAAGCTTTTAGTAAACAAGCTTTTAGCAAACAGTTGCGACTAACTTAGCAAAAGGATTTATATATGTCGGCCACACCAGAATCAGATGTGACAGTAGCTAGCACCTCAGAAAAACTGCTCATAGCTGAGGCAAAGTGGCAGAGCTATACAGAAGTGACATTAACCAAGGTAGATAAAAACTACCCGAAGCAAATATTCAGCCAAAGCATTGGGCTGTTACTGTTAATATTAGCCGCGTTAGTTGTCGTCATGACATTAAACCAAGCCTTAGGGCGTAATGAATACCTCATCATTAGTGGAGTATTGATTGCCGGAGTCGTGCTGACATTGATCCGCTTTTTGGCGGCTAAAAAGTTGCGCTACGGCGTACTTGAACATGAAATATTAATACGCCAAGGCTTATGGTGGATAAAGACCACAGCTTTACCTTATAGCCGCTTGCAGCATGTGAGTTTGTCGCAAAACCCATTGCAAAGGCGCTTCAACTTAGCCACCATAAAGTGCTTCAGTGCTGGCAGTGGCGCGGCAGAGATTTTCCTCCCGGGACTGAGCTTTACCTTGGCAGAAAAGTTAAGGCAGCACTTACTGAATAAAGCCTCTTATCATCAACAACCGCTCTCCTCAGATATAAGCTCTGACATAAGCTCTAATATAGGCTCTGGCATAAGCTCAGATACAAGCTCTAATATAAGCTCTAATTTAGGCTCCGACATAAGCTCTAATATAGCCTCTGATATAAGCTCAGATACAAGCTCAAATATAAGCACTGTAATAAGCACTGAAAAGCCGCGAACAAAAGAGGCTGCAGATGAGTAACCAGTCAAATGAGCCTCAAGAAGATAACAAGACTTCAGTAGCGCATTCTTCACTGCAAGCCTCTGAGAGTGAGTCATCACAAGTAACTCAAGCGACACAAGCGACACAAGCGGCTTCAGAATCAGCCTCAAAATCCACTACAGCTGACGATAATGTGAATGCATTAACCCAATGGCAATCGCTGTCTCCTTGGTCAATGCTAAGCTTTATTTTTGGCAGCGCAAAAGCCATTTTATCTAATGGTTACGCCATCATTCCAGTTGTGTATGCCGGTTGGCAGAGTGGTTTTGATTTACAAATGGGCCTGCTCGGCTTTGTTGCGGCAATACTTTTACTGACTATATTTTCATTTATTCAGTGGCAAACATACCGCTTTAAGCTTTCAGGGCAACAACTCAATATTAAACGTGGGCTGTTTTTTACCCGTAAAGATGAAATCCCACTCAACAAAATTCAAAATATTCGTTACAGCCAGCCATTTTATTTCAAGCCATTTAAGCTCGGCACCTTAATCGTTGAAACTGCAGGCTCAAAAGATGACGAAGCGCATTTATCGGCGCTTGACTCAACCCAAGCCAGCAAGCTTAAGCAGCAATTACTGCAACTCGCCCCCGAGCATCAGCTTGCAACTAATGACGCTATCGATGAAATCAGCACTGAAAACACTGCCGATAGTGTTAACACACCTAGCAATAAAACCCACAAAACGATTGTGGTGCGTAATTTAAAGCAGCTAATCCAATTTGGTTTTTATCAAAATAATTTGATTTGGTTTGCGGTGATAGCAGGCCCCATTATGGGACAAATTAAATGGGAGCAGATCGTGGAGCTTCCTATTATTCAACAGTTTTGGGGCGCTGTTGTCAGCTATAGCGGCCCAAGTATTGCTCTACAAGCCATTGCCATTATGATGACATTGTTGTTGGTATATTGCCTGTTTTCAATAATTTCTATTGTGGCGGCAGTACTTAAATATCATCCTTATACATTAGAAAAACAGCAACAAACCCTGCAACGCAGCGGCGGGGTGATCTCCCATCAGCAAGACGCATTAGCTATTCGCCGAGTGCAGCTAGTGCACTTTAGTCAGCCATTTTTAGCTAAATTATTAGGCTTATGGACACTGTACTTTAAGCAGGTTAAAGGCCAAGAGGTTGAGCAAAAAACTACTGAGCATATGTTACTGCCCAGCGTTAAAACTGCTGAGATTGCTGCAATATTGGCGCAAATACCGCAATTAGCAGGCGGGACAACTAATATCCCAGCGCGATACCAAGCTATTGCTTTGGCATGGTTTTTAAGACGCGGCTTTTTAATGTTCATTCCTGCTGTCATGATTTTAATTTTTGCAGGCTTAAATCCCATCTCCGAAGTGGCTTTATTGATTGCTACTGCGGTTATGGGATTAACATTTTTGCGGTACAAGCAGTGGGGCTATGTGATTGAAGATGAAGTGTTATGGCA
The DNA here is from genome assembly GCF_041469265.1 of Shewanella sp. 10N.286.51.B2. NCBI lineage: Bacteria > Pseudomonadati > Pseudomonadota > Gammaproteobacteria > Alteromonadales > Shewanellaceae > Shewanella > Shewanella sp. 10N.286.51.B2. Next base: position 99,148 of record NZ_JBFRKH010000009.1, on the reverse strand, counting down.
ACATAGCGGCTTATTTGGCCATCATTGGAAACGGATCCCTTATGAAAAAATACAGCACGTATCTATCACCCAAACAAAAGGGCAACAACGCAGCGGTCATGCCTATATCGAAATTGGCCTAGCTAGCGGCAGCTTAACTCTGCCCTATATCGCTGAAAAAGACGCCTTATTCATTGCCGAAAAAGCCATGCAAACCATTAAGCAAGATTACCGTAATTGGATATAAACGCTTATCTTAATGGCATATTGGCTAATGAAGAATAACTAATAGCGGGCACTAAATGATCAACCAATGCGAGTTAGCGCTAGTTAGCACTTGTTAACTAGCGCTACTTAACTACTAGCACAGGACAACTGGCCTGATTAGCCACCTCTTCAGCAACATTACTGTGCAGAAAATGCGCTAGACCACTGCGTCCATGGCTGGCAATCACCACCATACCAATGTCGCCTTTGTTGGCCTCATCGACAATTTCTTCAATGGCATCACCACGCCTAATTACGGTTTCGACCTTCAAGTCAGTATTTAAATCAGCAAGTAAATTTTGCATTTTGGTGGCTGCAGCCTCTTCCATGCTTTTAGCGAGTTCCTCAGGAGTAATAGCCAAAATCATGTAGTTCTCGTCACCAAGGGGCTGAGAAACCACATGTAAAATACGAATACCCACTTCATATAAATTGGCCATTTCAATGGCATATCGCAGCGCATGGGATGCCGTTTCAGAAAAATCTGTTGGCCATAATATTGAACGTGAACGCATGTGAGTTCCTCCTGTAGATAAAATAAGTGAGCTTTAGCATTAAACAAACTTATCCCACTTATTTAAGTAAATATAGCTAGCGGTATAAAGTAAACTAAAAGTATGAACAATTTCAGTCACTTTTCCATAAGCATCATCACTGTAATCATGACCATAGTTATAAAAAATAACCATCGTTAACATGATAGTTTCAGATACAAACTACTTAAATATCCTCCTAATTAAAGTGTAGTGCAAATAGTAAAAAACCACCTTGACCCAGCTCAAGAATCCAAAGGCTTGCAATTAGACCTAACTCAGCACATACTAAACCGACTAATCAGTCGGTTTTTTAATTTATTGAAATGATGTCAGTATCAATATCACTCTAGGAGCGCTTTATGAATATGGCCGCTAATAATGTTCAGCAAAGTCCATTACAACAATTACTTCAGCAGCAACGCCAAGCCTATCAGTCAATGCCTGCGCCTAGTTACCAATCCAGAGTTGATAAACTCAATAAACTCAAAGCCGGGTTGCTCAGTTATAGTGAGCAATTTGTTAGTGCATTAGCCACAGATTATGGCCATCGCTCAGCCAATGACACCATGATTTCAGACATCATGCCTTGTGTGAATAACATCAACTACAGTCTGAAACATCTAAAATCATGGATGAAACCCAATAAACGCCATGCCGGGTTATTACTGTCCCCTTCTTCGGTCACAGTGCATTACCAACCCCTTGGCGTTGTTGGCATAATCGTGCCGTGGAATTTCCCAGTCATGCTGGCTGTTGGCCCGTTAATTACCGCCATTGCGGCAGGTAATCGCGCCATGCTTAAAATGTCAGAATTTACCCCAGCCACCAACCAAGTATTGATTCGCTTATTAGCAGAGATATTTAGCCAAGATGAAGTGGTCGTAGTGGAAGGCGAAGCCGATGTTGCCGCGCAATTCTCAGCCCTACCCTTTGACCACCTATTATTTACAGGTTCTACAACAGTGGGTCGCCATGTCATGCGCGCAGCTGCTGATAACCTCACCCCAGTGACTCTTGAGCTAGGCGGTAAGTCACCAGTCATTGTAGCGCCTGATATTGATATCGATACTGCTGTTGAGCGCCTTATTTACGGTAAGTGTTTAAATGCAGGCCAAATCTGCGTCGCACCCGATTATATTTTATGTCCAGAAGACAAAATCGATGCGCTAATCAGTGCCTACAAAACTCGTTTTAATAACATGTACCCAGATTTTGCCAGTAATGAAGACTATGGCAATGTGATTAACCAGCGCCAATACAGTCGCTTACTCGCGGTACTTGATGACGCCAAACAAAAAGGCGCGACCATTCACCCAGCGACTGAGTTCAACATTGATAGCGAAATACGTAAATTACCAACACAGCTAGTGACCAATGTCAGTGCAGATATGGCCATTATGCAACAAGAAATCTTCGGGCCATTACTGCCGATAATCGGGTATAAAGACCTTGATGAAGCCATTGAATATATCAATAACAATGAACGCCCATTAGCGCTTTATATCATGAGTTTTAACAGTCAAACCCAGCAAAATATTATCCAACAAACTCACTCTGGCGGCGTATGTATTAACGAAACTATCTTCCATGTGGCAGCCGATGACGCGCCGTTTGGCGGCATTGGCCCATCAGGTATGGGCCATTATCACGGTAAAGAAGGCTTTTTGACTTTTAGCCATGCGAAAACGGTGTTAAAAAGCGGCAAGTTCAATTCAGGTTTATTTGTGCACCCGCCTTATGGCACTAAAATCCAAGCCTTGTTGATGAAGTTTTTCTTACGCTAATGCGCTAGATAAATGCCAATAATTGAGTGTGCGATTATCGCCTTGGTGATAAACTCGCACGCTCAAAATCCCGATTAATAAATCGCTCATTCATCAACACTCCTTTAATAAAGAGCCCATTAATAAATAGCTCATTGAAAATACGAACAGCATATGACCCAAACTGTAGCCAACAAAAAACCTAAAGTAGACAAGAAACAAGCGATACTCGATAGCGCTTTACAGCTATTTGTTGAGCAAGGGTTTCATGGCACATCCACCGCATCCATCGCTAAAAAAGCCGCTGTCGCCACTGGGACATTATTTCATCACTTTCCCAGTAAAGATGATTTGCTCAATCATTTATTTGTTTCAATTAAACAAGAATTTGCTGATGACATTACTCAAGCATTGTCCACCTTTGACAATGCTGGCGAAGATTTAAAAACCGATGCCGAATACCTTTGGCAACAAGCGATTGATTGGGCCTTAAAGCACCCTATTAAGCAGCGCTTCTTTTTGCAATTTTCTATGTCCAGCGACATTGATGCGGCAATTCGCGGTCAAGCCATGAACGGTATTTTGCATTTTGTAGTGCAGCTTATTAGTAAAGGCCAGCAACAAAAGATTATTGCTGATTTTCCAGTTGCGCTAATGCTTGAAAACTGTCACGGCCAATACCTTGCCGCTATTCGCTATTTTACTGACAACCCGCAATGGGGCAATGACCCAAGCCAGCGCCAAGCAAGCTTTGAATTATTTTGGCGCTCAATGAAAGCTCAGTAATCTACTTTTATATTCAAAACCTCCTTTAAAGCCAGTTAGCTGATGACTGGCGAAAGGTGCTAAGCCTTAACCACGAACCGCTTCAGCAAATCTCTTTCGGCTCCAACCATACAATTGACCCAAGCATACAATTGACCCAAGCATGCACTAGATCCAACTATACATTTAATAACAAAATATTATTATCTTTATAAGATTTGATAATTTTATTAAATAATTACTTCGCCCTATACTTCTTCCATCAAAACGAACAAGCAACAACTTAGCAATTAACGTATAAGGCGAGATTATTATGAAAATGAGTCATGTAGGTATTATGGTTGGTGACATGGATAAAGCCGTCGAGTTTTATACCCAAGCATTAGGTCTTGAAATTGTCATGGGCAATTCAGCAGTCATCGAAGAAAAACAAACTGCCATTGGTAGAATGTGTATTGCGGTATTTGGTGAGGGTTTTAAAGGTTTTAACATAGCCCACCTCGTCACTTCTGATGGCATCGGCTTTGAGTTATTTGAAATGAAAGACCGCGAAGAAAGACATCATGTCGACTTCACTAAAATCGGTATCTTCCATTACTCGTTAGAAACAGATGACTTTGAAGGCGTTATCGAGCGAGTTGAAAAATTCGGCGGTAAAGTCAGAATGGACATCATGCGCTATCATCCAGAAGATGATAATAAGCCTTACAAAATGGTGTATTTAGAAGACCCATTTGGAAACTTATTTGAACTATATTCTCATTCTTATTCAGAAACTTATTCTTCTGAATACACATAAGAATTAAAGAATTTTAAAAAGCAGCTAACCGTGGTTAGCTGCTTTTTTTGTATTAGAGAAGTTTGTAGGCAAGTATTATTTAAGCGCCTAAATCACTTTTGGACAGAAATGTTTTAGGTTAATTACCCTAAATATGGCGATTCAAATTACAAAAGTAACTTAAATTATACAAACCGCTAATTCGCTTCAACCCCTTCATCCTGAATTTGCACAAGAGATGGCAAAGTTGCTTAACTCACAGTCCAATATTGATGATCTAGTTCAAAGTGCCTACTAGTCTCAGGCCATTATCTGTGAGCTGGCGATATACTGATAAATCCACTTATATTCCAGAGTCGCTTCACAACACATACGCCCTTTATGGATAAATTATATTTTAAAAAAGTATTGACGAAGAGATTCTGTTATGTGATTCTAATAACAGAATCTAATAAGGAGAGAGCTATGAAAAAACCTATGACAGTCCGCTTGCATGAAATCAATCTGAGTAAGTTAAGTATCATCGCAACACACCGCGGTATGACTCGACAGGATCTTGTTGAAAAGATACTCATCGATGCCTCAAATGAAATGGCAGAGGGGCTTACTGATAACACCGTCTCATATGTACCATCCCATGTTATTGAGTTAATTAAAACTCAGTCAGCACAACTAACGGCTGGCACAGAAGTTAGTCTGAAAAAGATTGTCGGTGAAGTGCAATGGACTGAGTTGCCCGATGCAACACGCAGAGTCTTTGGGAAGCAGTTTAGAGACATGGTAGCTGACGGAGAATTTCCGTGTTTAAAGGTAGGCCGCAAAAAGAGTAACAATGAACAGCAGTACGATGTAGTTCAACAATAAATTTTGCCCAAAGCTAGGGCGTATAGGATAAGTTGCGCCTTTCTAATTCGCCATATATTCAAATGATATCAACACAAGAAAGGAAATACATCATGAGTAAACTAATCATAGACCTTGCATTTTTAAAAGACCTAAAAAAACGTAACCCAGCCTATATTCGTCAAGCTATCGCTGACCTTCGCGGTTATGAAGACGCGACTATAGTCTTCGGAGAGACGGGCATCGGGTGTACGCCCCACTACGAGCTCACCTTCCCAAACGGAACCAAACTTCCTAAAAATGGTACCAATCATAAACCTTTTAAATTTACTTCTGACGTGCCCAAGGAAGATCGTGCTTTTAACCCTGGAAATGTGTCGAGAACCTTTAAGCTAGCAGAGATGGATAGCCTTTAAACAGGCAATAATTTGGAGTATTGAATGCTACTATTACACGTTACCGACCTGCATTTTGACACTAAGGTTTGCGAGCAAATCAAGAAGGGTTTTATCGGTGATGCCTTGTGCATCTCCGGTGACCTGTTTGATGATAGTCCGAACTGCTCCATGACGATTGAGCAACAGATCTCTTGGTATAATGCATTTCTAAAGGAGTTGCCTAAACCGGTTTTTATCTGCTCTGGTAACCACGATGTTGAAGAAGCCTCTGCTGAGAATGAGGGCTGGGATGATCTGAGCTTTCTTGATGCTGATGATTTTGATGATACAACATTAGATATGCCCCCTATTCCGACTCGAAATTGGGTACGAGAGTTGGCTGGAGACGGGATCTTTATTGATGGCAGCATCACCGAATTCATGGGTCATAAAATCGGTTGTGTCGAGTATAACTGTGAGGATTTATCAAGGTTTTACCAGTGTGATATTTTACTGCACCATGTACCACCGAGAAAAACACCAACTGCCCAGCAAAAGGGTGATGATTGGGGCTGCGATAATCTTCGAGCAGCGATTGTGTATGGAGAGATCCACCCTAAGTTATTGCTATGTGGACATGTACATCAGCCAAAAAAAAATGAGTATACGATCCGCAATACAAAAGTCATCAATCCGGGGCCACCTAACATTGAGACGTTACTTCAAAAGTGTTTAATCTCGATTTAAAGCAAGATCCGTAGTAGCTAACGAAAACTAGCCACTACATCAGAGCTAACCTAACTTGTTATTGGACAAAAACGCGTTACGAAGTTTTGAATTGTTCCATATTTCGAATAACCTAAGCTATGACGAAGTACGAGTATCACCTACAAGAAACTGGCCAGTTTAAGTAATCCACTACAACCACTACACTTTTCAGTCTCAAAGCGCTGTAGACACTACCAATAAAGGTCATTATCCCAGATCTCAATGTTATAACCTTTTTCATCGTTACGGGTAATTCTGTGTTTTATGCCAACCTTAGCAAGCTCGATAGCGACCAACTTTATTGCACTAAAATCGTCTTTATTTAACTGATCTGCGTATAGGTTAAATGTTGATTGCTTTAGATTGCGTACATCATTAGTCTTGTTTTGATTATAATCCCTGGAATATCCATCGGTAATACTCACTCCACCATCAGACATCCCTGCCGAACCAAAAGTGTCCTCAAAATCACCCATCAATATATTCTCCAAAATTAAATTCCAACAATAATATTTTACTATCAATAATTTAAAAAGCCATCAAGTGGACACGAACGTCGCTATTTCACAGCGTCACTTGATAATTTACGCTTCCAAATTACCATGGTTCAAGGTCTCCCTGTTAGAGTTATTAGAGGTCATAAACATCTGGCACTCCTTTCACCTAATTCTGGCTATACATATGTGTAGTGGCATAGTTATTCTGGCCTGTGCTTTGTATGTTTTCAAGCAAACTGTGGCATGTATTAGATCTAATTATGCTTATAACAATAGATTGAAACTCGTTTTGGGGCAGATTCGTGTCCGCCAAGATACCCGTACTGACACGCTAATGGACAGAAATGTTTTAGTTCCGTTTAAGTTCCTTGTTTTATTCAATTATCTTCAATGACCTCGAAGCCAAGTGGCAAATTATAGCCATCACCAGCATTGAATCTATTTGCGGAGACTTCAGGTAACAGTAACCCTCTATCCCCCCAATTAAGCACATGTGCTTCCTTTGGGATTTCTTCACCAGCGCTATTTATATTAGAAGAATTACAAGCTGGCTGATGAGCGAAAATTAACAATTTCTCAGCTATGTCAATCATATTATCCCAATCTGAATTTGTAACTTCGTGTTCAGAAGCTAATCGACCAAAATATACTTTAACATTTTTACTATCTTGGTTAAGAGGCCACTTTTCATGCCTTAAAAAGCGACCACCAAATGTCTGGCATCTTGAGCGACCAATATACAGAAGTACATGATTACCATAAACAGGGTGAGCACCATAAACTTGATAAATTCCAAAGTCTGAAACACCATCGGCTTCATAGGCGCTTTCTAATTCTATTCCTGATGTCCAAAGTATATTTATCTTCAAATTTAACTCCATAGCTGGATGTGAATATAACGTTTTAGTATTTTGTAGTGGCTAACTAAAACTGGCCACTACATTAGAGCTTATCTAGCTTATTTTTGGACATAAGCGAGTTTGTAACGCCCACTTAAGTGGACGCAAATAGTTGGTTAAAATTGTGAGGCATGAATAATAGGCAGCTGTTGACGTTCCGACTTATAGCGGTTTATTTAAGCTAATAAAAATTATGTGTAATTAGTGTTATTGGCACCCATGCTCGTAATAGTCTTGCTCCGCAGCACTACTATAATTCCCTGGATCGATGCACTTTTTGTCATTGAAAAAATTAAACTCAGTTCCATCACAGACCTTAAAATCGGAACCTAAATATCTACATTTGCCATTATATTTCTCATCACATGCTTGCCATGCAGCTTCTGTCGATTCATAGCAACCACACCCCGCTAAAACAAAAATAAAACCTAAAAGCAAAATATTTTTCATGGTGATGTCCGAATGTTAGGCATCTAATAATTGATCAATATCGATGCCAGATAATGATAGTGATGCTTTATATGCTTCTAATAAAACACTTTGAATTTGATCAAGATCCGCAATCATCAAACTACAGTGAACTGTACGTTCTGGATGCATTATTTTTAGCTCATTAGTAATGTAGCCAACGCGTTTATCATTAACTTATCTCAATTTCTATCTTAGCGTGCAGCTTCAATAACACTTCTGATTTTATACAGTTATCTATATGAAGTGGTCAACTATGCATTTCGAACACAGCGTAGCCAAAGTGTATTACTTGGAGCATAATTTCCTCTAAATCCCTTATCAAAGTCGATGATTTTAACTCCAGGGATATGCGCTGTATCCTTATATGAGCTCGCAGATACTCGAAATACATTAAAAGCAATATTTGGGGTGTTACTCCAATATGCTGGATAGGAGTTATGACTTAAAGCGAGTTTGATCTTTTTTGTTTCTGCCAAAGGCTCTAGTAAGGTTTCTAGTTCAGATACTTCTGGTATTCTCCAATCTGAAAAACCAGCATATTTATTACTGTTCAGCCATTCAACATATGAAGTACAGTCATGTATATTAGGGTGAATCCCCTGCATGGTTATATCGAGTGCTTGTGTGTATGTTTTATGCCAACAATACCAGTATCCAATAGTCTCTTGTGTTTTTACTTCCCACATTAAACCTGTCTCTTTATCAAGCCAGGCCAGAACCCCATCATCAATATTAATAGCTGTTTTTTGCTCTGATATTAAAGTCATAAGTTGTTACCGATTATTATATATCAAAATAAAATAACATAAGTATAAAGATAAAGTTAAGTCTCGTTCGGAGTACTAAACTAGTTTTCAATATACGTCTATTTACAGAAAAATCTATCTTAAAAACGCCCTTTGCAACCTGCTTCGGTAAATAGCTATAAATGTACCTATTTTTTTACACATCAAGATGATTTAGACTCAGGTTTCTAGCTCATAATTGGGCATAAATGCGTTACAGCCACCAACTTTATACTTCGTTTATATTGGCTCTTTTTCAGTAGTCCATTACTTCAGTTTAATCTATTGCCTGCCGCAGGTGCTATATAGAATATACGAATGTCGCGATCACATAGTCAATGATGTTCCCTACATCATAATGACATCTAACCCATATCCCTATGAGTTAGATGTGAAACAGCGACCTTATGTGCAGATACAACTGCGAGACGCTGCACTCTTTATATAAGTCAAAAGGCCCATAAACTTTGCCACAACAAATGCCTGTTTTGGTCATATTTGTTCCCGACAAATAATGACTGTTCCCGCCATCCTTGGCAGTCAGAAGCTCGCTGCTGCATCTACACAGGGGTTATTATCTCTTCGATTTGACTGCATTCGTGGCAATAAAAGAGCTAACGTTAGAAATCTATAACATTAAAAGTCTAAAAGACTCAATTTGAATTGAGGTCATCGAGACTCTTTATTCCGAGAACTCGTGAGCTTGGCATGGAAGCCAATTCAAATTGTAATACTTCATCTAAACAGCAACATTGCCCTGCTTATAACACCTTAAAGCATCATCACTAAGAGTCAGCCTCAAAACGAGCCACTCTGGCTTCAACCTCTGTGCAGCCGGTGCTTTGTATCAACTCAGCTAAGGTGGTACTCGGGCGTTCAGTGAGCAGGCGCACCAGTTTTACGGCTAATGGTTCTAACTTGTCACTATGTTCAAGCAGTGCGATGTTTAGCTTTTTTATCAGGTAGGCAAACTCATTATTAGTTTGCCCTGATAACTGTGCGGCAAAAGACTGAATATTAATGGCATCTCCCACGAGTTGCCAATTGCGAGAACGACGCACTCGCTTAAGCTCACAACCATATTGCGTAGCCATATCTTTAGCCTGCTTGGCGGCGCTGCCACCGATGCGATGAATAAGCGAAGGCAGTGCAATGGTGATATCTTCATTCATAGGAGGATTGGTTAATACTCATTGAGGGCCTTTGATTAATAATGAATCATACCCCAATAACACCAATCTAAACATGAGAAAGCAGCTTGGCGAGTTAAAGTGCACTACTTTTTCAAAGACTTAAGCTGACCTGTTTAAGTTCAGATAAAAAAACGCCGCATTGCTGCGGCGTAAAGGAGGTTGGAACGAAAAAAGCTTAACGCTATATTCAGACCTCTTGGCCCAATAGCGCAATTAAAACTAGCTAGCCATGGCTAAAGAAGGCTTGTTTTCTGGTAACTTCACCATGAAAGAGATGACGGTTGATAATACGATAAGTCCTAGCATTAAGTAGAAAGTCGGAACAAAGCCACCAAATAACGAAGCGACAATAGAGCCAATGATGCTGCCGATACCAAAGCCAAGATAAATAAAGCCATAAATTTTGGTTAAGTTGTTAAGGCCAAAGAAGTCACTCACTAGCGATGGGAACACAGTAATGGTGCCACCAAAACTAAAGGCGATACAGGCAACGGCTAAGTAAAAGCTCCACGCATTTAAGTGAACAAATAACAGCGAACCGACACCCGCTAAACATACAATAAGCGCAATGCTGATGACTTTCATGCGATCCATTTTGTCAGATAACACACCAAGAACTAAACGACCTGAAAGGTTAGCCACCGCAATCACTGCCACTGCAGATGCTGCTGTTGCCATACTTAAATGTACATAACCTTCGCCAATGTCTTTTGCCACACCAATCACGTATAAGCCACTCATACAGATGGTTAAAAAGATTAATGCTAGTACCCAAAACTGTGATGATTTCATTGCTTGCGCCAGTGTAAAGTCTCTGTTTGCAACGCTGTTTTCTGCGGTTGAGACTTCTTGAAGGGGGGCATCTTTCATCATTAATCCACCCGCAATGACTAGCACCATGGCAATCACAGCCCATGTATCAAATGTCATCGCCAAACCTGAATGGGTCAGCATATACATGTTGATGTATTTAAAGCCTAAACTGCCAAGGCCATAAGCACCAATAGCACAAGCAGACACTAAACCTTTACGTTCAGGGAATAATTTAACGCAGTTAGATAGGCTCATTAGGTAACCGGTACCATCAGCAAAACCCACTAACAGGCCGCCACATACATATAGCATTAATAGGCTATCTGCATGCGCAGTAAGAAATAAGCTCGCGCCGATTAATAGCCCAGCACCAATGGTGACATTACGAACCCCAAAGCGCTCTTGTAACTTGCCTGACACTGACGAAGCCACGGCTAGTGATAAACTTAAAATACCGAAAGTAAACGCCACATTACTCACTGGAAGCGACAGTTTCTCAGCTAACGGGGCATTGAATAAGCTCCATGTGTATACCGAACCCAAGGCAAACTGCGCCAAAATGGTACCAATAAGCGTCATAATACGCGCTCGGTTTGATATTTGTGCTGACATAGTGTCACTCTCCACAGCAATAATTAATGATTAATTTAACAATATGGTGGTCAAAATACGGCTTTTTGAGAGGAAGACAAGAGTCTGAATTAACTAAAACATGAGCTGTAAAATAGCGGCATCAAATGCAATATATCGGCATGAAATGCATTTATGGGGGTTAAATGCTGAGTGAGCTTATCTGCAGTAGCAAGGGTGGTTGTATCGTTTTTTGAGTCGTCTTTATGGGTAGGCGGTGTTGAATAGTTCGTTAGCTAGCCAATGACAGCAGCGGTTATAAGTTCATCAGTGCTCGAAAGGTTTTTATGTTACTGCGACTCACCAGCACTTCACCGTCAATATCGCGCAGTTTTAACAGATAGGTGCTATTGGTCCAAGGGATGATCTCACGAATTTTATCGATATTAATGCAATAGGATCGATGGCAGCGAAAAAACGATTCGCTCGGTAAAAGTTCCATCAAATCAGTAATGGTATAAGGCACATGAAACACCCCTTCGCGAGTATATACCTCAGTGATTTTTTCGTTGGCAACCGCATAATAAATATCATTAATATAGCTGACCACAATGCGGTTATTTTGGGTTAAATTAATGGTCCGATTAAGGCTGCTGGCCTTAGGCTTGGGCTTGTCGGTATTCACTGGCAAAGACTCGACATTGATATCTGCCGCTGGTAGGTGTTTTTGAGCTTGCTCAAGTTTTTGCAACACCCCAATAGCCCGCTGCTCATTAAAAGGCTTGAGCAAATAATCAAATGCTTCTAACTCAAAGGCATCTGCGGCGTACTCTTTATAGGCAGTCACAAACACGATATGCGGCTTTTCAGAAAATTGATGAATGTTTCTCGCCAATAACATACCGTCAATGGATGGAATATTAATATCAAGAAATATCACATCCACTTTATTGCTTTGCAGGTATTTAAAAGCTTCAAGACCATCATCGAAGGTCGCTACCACTTCAATCTGACTATGGGTTGCGATCAAATAAATCAGCTCTTCTCGTGCTAGGTATTCATCTTCTACAATCAAGGCTTTTAACATAGTTCCCCCTATAGCCTTCTAATGAATGAAAAAAGACATCTCAGTGCCTTTTGTCAATGCAGTAATCTCTAAGCCAGCACCATAGAGTAGCTTTAACCTTTGGTGTACATTCATCAAGCCGATGCTCGTGCTGTCTATGGTTCCTTGGTGCAACTTATCAATCAAAGCCGGATCGATGCCAACCCCAGTATCACGAATGGTAATTTTCACCCGATCATCTTGCTGCTTTTTAACCGTAATCAGCACCTCACCAGGATAAGACGCAGGCTGAATGCCATGTAAAATGGCATTCTCCACCAGCGGCTGTATCAGTAAGCTTGGCACACAAGTGTGTACATCATCAATATCAAAGCTGACGGTTAATTTAGGCCCAAATCTCGCCTGCTCAATCGCGGCATAATCCCGCACCTGTTGCAGCTCTTCTTGGATATCTATCAGCTCATCAGTGTGATCTAAATTAAAGCGCAAAAAATCCGCTAGTTTGGCGATCAATTCTCGAGCTTGCTGAGGCCGAATACGTATTAACGTAGAGATAGCATTGAGGGCGTTAAATAAAAAATGCGGATTAATTTTACTTTGCAGCGCCGAAAACTCTGCTTTTGAGGCCATGGTTTTTAACTGTTCGATGCGCGACACTTCCATTTGGGTAGAAATCAGCTGCGATAATCCCACCGCCATTTCCCGCAGTGAAGACTTAATTTGATAAGGCTCACGGTAAAATATTTTTAAGGTACCAGTAACGACATTGTTCTCCATTAATGGAATGATTAACAATGAATGAAAGTCATGGGCATCAAGGTTATTGCTAATAATTTGTTTGCCTGTGGCAACGGCTTGCTCGGTCATCTCGTTAATTTTATTGTGGGGCTCTAGGTAGTTTTCTTGACCTATACCCACATAAGCCAGTACTGAGGTGGTATCAGTTATCGCCACCACATCCGCTTGCGTATCAAGGCGGATGATCTGGCAAACCGCAATTAACGACTGACGATCATTTTGACGAAAATAAGGTAAGGTTTTATTGGCAATATCTAAGGCCAATTTTGCCTGCTGCGCAGCAATCCAATCTTTTTCATCGTCAATATCTTGCACTAACTTGATAATCAGCCCGATGGACACAGTGCCCAATATCATCGGCAAACCAATGTGACGCACAATCACCATTGCCTGCTCATAATCATCTGAAAACACCACAATCAGCACCATGGTCAGCACCTCGCAGATAACCCCCGCTAAAATGCCATACCAGGTATAGTGTTTTTTATCGACACCGACATGTATCCAACTTGCCAGAAAGCCTGCAAAAATACTCGATATTAAACAGGCGGTTGAAGTCGCGCCATCAAGATCAATTAAGTAACGATGCAGCCCTGAGATGATACCTGCTGGGATCCCCACCCAAGGGCCAAAAAGGATACCGCCAGATAACACTGCAATAATACGCACATTAACCAAGGAGCCATCGACCTCAATGCCGGTGTAGGTGCTCATAACCGCAAATAAAGTAAATAACAGCGACATCATCGCCATCTCAATCGGTTTTCGATTTGGTTTGGTGATGATTTTTTGAAAGCTGCGGGTGCGAGTGAGCAAAAACAGCAGCATCAGCATTAAGGCTGCCCGTTCAAATACGGCGATTAACATCATTAATTGCTCGGTATACATAGCAGCGCCTCTAATAAACCTAATTGATAACAATAGGTATAAGAATTATATGATGAAATTTTTACAATGCCAGTATTTGACCTTAAAGGTAAATTGTAGAAAGGTTTATATCGATTAAAGAAGTTTAAAATTTTCCAAGCTTAAAAAGCTTGCCAAAAAATGCCAAATGAACAGAAAATTGCCACAAACCAAGCCAGTGAGCGCATAGTTGATAAGCCCTTTAAGTACAGCAAGTGATAGCTCACTCTAGCAACCACATGCACCATAGCTAACGTCGAAACAGTAGCATTAACATTATCAGTTGCGATCGCGGTTAAACTGCATAAACCAAAAACGATCAAAGATTCAAAGGCGTTTTGATGCCCTGCTAGTGCTCTTGCGCCAAAACCGGTTAACTTGGCTTGCTGTGCCCGCGGATGTGCATTGTCATAACCGCCGAGTTTTGCCATTGCCACAGCAACTGGCCCCTTGGCTAAATAGGGTAATAAGATTGTGATAAACAGACAAATCAGTAACGTTTGCATAAAAGCAGCCCGAGTAAGTTAAGGTCATTAATTACTAGTAAATCATTAATTACTTTTTAAGCCCAATGTTTTATTCAGCTAATGTTTTATAAATAATTGATTACCCATGGACCATTCCACCCTGTAAAACCGTTACTACTAACTTATGCACAGTCATCAGAATTTATTTTAAACAAAGTGATTCATTATTAAGCCTTTAAAATCAGAAACACACCTTGGTTAAATTAGCTGTCAGTCATAACAGCCTAGTAACAGCTTCACCAATGCAACTGATACAGCGCCCTGATTGAGGTTACTAAAGGTAATCCTCCAGCAATGAACCCCAGCCTACTGACAGCATAAATCTAACCATTTTATGCATAATATCGATAAGTTATACTTTAGCTAAATTCTTTAGCTCAAAGCTTTAGATCAAAGCTTTAGATCAAAGCTTTAGATCAAAGCTTTAGCTGAGTGCTCTGTTCACTGCAATTTGTGCCACTGTCACGATCGCAACCCTTCACGCGTTCAGGGTTTGTCAGTCATTGCTAATAAATAGATAAACCATTGGCAGATTATGACTCTAATACTCGCCACCCTAGCTGTATCATTATCAAACAACAACAGTTGTTTTTATGCACATTTTTTAACTACTTATTCCTAAAAATCTTTTGACACCTTTGTTAATGAATTGTTAAGTTAGAGCTTGTGCTCCAGCTGATAATGAATTGGAGTGACAAAAATAACCTCATGAAAAAGAAGGCTAATTGATTAGTTACTTTTAACCATCGTGTATGTAATGACGTTTATTTCGTGATGGATAATAATAAAAACACCCACAAGGAAGCGCTAAATTATGAACAGATTACTGGTTCTCATTTTACTCTTTGTCAGTTTACAAGTTTCAGCTAAATCGTTACCACCGATACTCGATCATCTGCCTGTGTGCACGCCAACAGTGATCGATGGCATCTATGTGGAAAATACCCTTAAAAATAGCTCAAATGATAAATTAATAGAAACCAGCTTTCGCCTGATCCAGAAAAAAGCCAAACAAAAGCGGGTCGATGCCGTCATTATTACTAATTTAATTGAAGCCAATAAAATTATTATCACTGCTGACTTAATTGATTTTTGCGACGAAGATGACCGGTTATCTTCGGTGAAAACTGCTTATAATCAACTTAGTCGTAAACCCATTAGCTTTAAAAAACCGGCGCCAGCCACTAAGGTTTCAACAGCAGCAACGACCAATCGCATTGCAGCTAAACCCAAAACGACCACTGCGCCACAAGTCACTTTAGCGCAGTCACAAATTAGCCCTGCGATTACAATACTGTCAGAAAAAGAATTATCTAGCCTTGCAAGAGAAGCAAGCTTTCCTTCAACTAATGTGACTCTATCTAGCGCCTACGGGGTTAGCATTGATGATTCAACCCAACGTCTGATTGAATTACTAGGTCCTGCCAGCGCTTTATTTACCCTAAAAGATCAATCCCAAGCATGGCTATATGGCCGCGAGCTGTGGTTTATTATCGACAACAATAAAATTCAGCAAATATCCTATAAAGATCGCTCATTACTTAACTACAATGGCAAAAATTTAATTAGCTACAACGAAAGGTTTGATAATAACTGGCTGATTGATGATAAAGCCGGATACCGTGATGAAGTACTGCAAGTGCGCAATAAGCTTGATTATTTAAAGCAAACCAGTACTGAAGAATATATCGTCTCCAATCATAAAAACTTACTGACGTTAGAGTTTGATGAGTTTTCTTCTATCACCAGCGATGAGCCTGAATTACTGCTCACAGGTTTCACCTTTAAATCAAGAAAATACAGCCGTGATAATGATGAGATATTATTTTCGGAGCTCAATAGCCAAAAGTTAACTGAAGTACTTTTACCTACTGAGAACAATCAACCCAGCACGCTCGATGCGCTAGTTAACCGTTTTGTGCCTAATGTTATTCAATTTTCAAACAACGGCGTTTGGAGTTTACTGTCAAAAAATGTGCAGGTTAAGCATTACAATAATGTCATTCAAAAAGTAAAACTCTCTGAGAGTATTAACTACCCTATTGAGTCTGATGAGCAGTTTATGGCTTATTTAAAATCCATTAATATCCCAGCCACCCGTGAAGCTATGTTGGCACACTTTAGCGATCAAGCCAGTGCATGGTATGAGATCATTAATGTCGAAAGTGATGACTTTGTATTAAAAGCCGAGTTCACCTCTGAAGATGATGATGCGATGTTGATTTCATTGGAAGTTGAGTATTTATAAACAGCTCTTATACGTAGCACTTATCAATAACAATCATCACTCGCTTAAACAGTGATATTGTTATTAATACTATGATTAACACTTCAAAAAAGCCCAATAGAGACTACCTATTGGGCTTTCTTTATTCTTACCGTTATTAACTAAGTACGACTACTCATTTGGCAGCCACAATTTAACGCTTAAGCCTTTCTCTTTACGATTTTGCATGGTGATATGGCCACCATGAGCTTCAACTATTTCGCGGCATAAGGGTAAGCCAATGCCAGTGCCCGATTGTTTAGTTGAATAAAACGGTAATAAGGCTTGAGATAACACCTCGCTAGACATGCCTAAACCGTTATCTTCAATGGTGATCATCACCCCAGTAAGCGGATGACTGACCTCTAGAAACGCTATAGTGACTCCGTCTTTATCAGTCCCAGATTCATGGGCATTTTTAAGCAGATTGATTAACACCTGTTCTAATTGCACACAGTCTAAGGCAATGGCTTGTTGCGGCAATGCTGAAGTTAAACTGAACCGATACTGCTGGGCTAACTGCTCGATTAAATTGTCCCAATTAACTGGCGATCTTTTAGGTAAAGGCAGCTTAGCGAATTGGGCATAATGGGAAATAAATTGGCTTAAATGGGCGGTGCGATTTTCAATGGTATCGAATATCAGCGCTAATCTTTCATTATCAAAATCTTTAGTGAGTACTCTGCCAGAATTGACCATTGAAGCAATAGGCGCCACAGAGTTATTCAACTCATGGCTGATAATGCGGATGACTTTTTTCCACACCGCCACTTCTTGGCGATTAAGCTCTTTGGTGAGTTGTTTAAGTAGAATTAAATGATGACGTTGATTATTTTTATTAAATTGCCCGCGTGAGATATGCCAGGTTTCGATTTCACCCGCGCTATCGTCACTTAGCCCTTCGCCATTAGCATCAATGGAAAACAAGCCTTCATGCTCACTCTCTAATGCCTGCTTTAACGCACTAGGTAATACTGAAATCAGCTCTGAAAGCAACATGCCTTCAATTCTAATCCCCTGATTAAATAAGTGTCTGGCAGCATCGTTGGCATAAATAATCCGCTGATGATCATCCACCAGCAACATGATGTTAGGTGAGTTTTGAATCACTTTATCGAGCATTAATTCACGCTGATAAATAAACTGCCGCTCTTTGCGTAGTTTTGCTGAAGCTTGATTATATAAATCAGCCAGTTCATTCAGTTGCGGCTCATCATATTCAGGTAATGACACACTAAATTCATTATCTTTAAAGTTGAGTAAGCCGACTTCCAGCGCTTGTAAACTTTCGCCCAGTTGACGAGTCAGGTACATACTGATGAGAAAACACAGGCCCAAGCTCACAACCACCGCGGCCCATACTGACTCATCCCCAAGCCATTGCCACAGGCCGTAAGCCAGCAACAACGACACTAGGGTGCAGACTAAATTTGACAGTACCAGTTTGTTACGTAGGCTCATTTAAGGTTTGTTCTCTAAGTTGATTTTCATACTGGTTTTCCATAACCACGTTGCTGAGCAAAATTACTTATTCACTGACAAGCCATACTTTTCCATCCGCCTGTACAGTGCTTGGCGGCTTAACCCCAGTGCTTTAGCGACTCTGGAAATAACCCCACTGTGCGCCACTAACGCTTGTTCAATTTGTTGCTTATCAGGCTCTACAGTGGTGTTTGTCGACGTAACTGTGTGGTCTTGAGTAGGAAACTCTTTAGTAAGAGGTACGTTGTGCGATGAAGTCTTTGTTAGTGCATTCTGCTCTGTCAGCGTTTGCAACATTGACAACCCTAAATCAGCACAGCTTAGTTGTGATGATTTAGCCAGTAATACCGCCCTTTTACAGACATTTTCAAGCTCACGTACATTGCCCGACCAAGGATGATTTAACAGCGCTTGCTGCGCCTGTTTATCAAAACTAAATGTCTCCCCGACAAAGAAACTGGCTAAGGGTAATATGTCATCAATGCGCTGATTAAGCGGCGCTAACGCTAGTTCAATAACATTTAAGCGATAAAATAAATCTTCTCTAAACTGACCATTAGCAATGTCTTCGGCTAAGTCGGCATTGGTAGCACTGATGACACGTACATTCACTTTTCGAGTTTGATGACTGCCTAAGCGCTCAAACTCACCCGTTTGTAAAACCCGCAATAACTTCACTTGCCCAGATAAAGGCAAGTTACCAATTTCGTCTAAAAATAAAGTGCCGCCATCCGCCGCTTCAAAACGGCCAATACGTGCTTTATTTGCGCCAGTAAAAGCCCCCGCTTCGGCGCCAAACAGTTCAGCCTCTAATAAATCCATCGGCAATGCGCCAATGTTCACTTTTATAAACGGCTTACTTTTTAACAATGAATTCGCTTGGACGATATCAGCAATTTTATCTTTACCTGCGCCATTGGGGCCAGTGATCATCACCGACACATCAGAGCGCGCCACTTGCAGAGCTAAGTCTATGCAACGCTGCATGGCGCCGCTGCCAAACACCATACCGCATAAATCAGCGTCTTTGATGGCGCTCATGCGTTCTGAATCCAGCCGTGACAATTGGTTATTTTGCTTAGATAAGTGATATATCGATAACAAATTACTGATGCTATTTAGCAGCTTGGCATCATCCCAAGGTTTACCCATGTAATCGGCAGCCCCAGCTTTAACCAGCTCAACCGCGGTTTCTAGCTGAGTCCAGGCGGTCATTAAGATGATAGGTATATTGGGTTGTTGTTCCCGTAAGGTATAAAACAACTGACGGCCTTCTTCACCAGAGGTGGTGTCCTGGGTGAAGTTCATATCCTGAATAACCAAGCTGATATCTTGCTCTGCCACAATCTGTAAAGCTTGCTCTGGGGTTTCGCAGCTTAATGATTTATAGCCATGAATATCCAACATTAATGTCAGAGCGCTACAAATGGCATGATTATCATCAACGACTAATTGTCTAGACACTTCTTCGGCACGATTTTTAAGCTCAAATGCTAAGGTATCGCCCATTAAGTCAACTTCGGCAATGGCATGTTGATGCAGCAATTTTGCTTTATGCAGGTCATCCTTACCCTTTTCAAAATCGATTCGACTAATCAAACGGCTTTCAATCAGTTGATCGCCGCGGCGACTTTCACGATCTGCCGCCTCTAAGTCCACTTTGGCCATGTCTAACACTTGGCTAACTCTGAGTTGTTCTCGGCGAGCATCTAACTTGGCCCGTTCTAAATTACTTTCCATTGCCCCATACAATGATTGCTGCTGCTCATAAGAATTTTGTAACTTAGGGCTTTCTATTTGAGCAACCACTTGACCAAGTTCAACGATATCGCCAGGTTGGCTCAGCATAGTCACCACACCTTGTTCAGTGCTATATAAAACAGGTGCATTAGCAGCTACGATTTTCCCGGTGGTGGCAATATCAAGAACCAAAGTGCCGCGAGTCAGTGTTGCTAGCCTTAAGTCAGTTGCATCAATTGAGCGAATATTATTGTCATGTCCTAAGCTTGCCCACACCAACGCACTCATCAACAAGCCAAGGGTACCAATCACTAATGGCATTTTTAGCTTATTGGTTAGCTTTGGCTGAATAACCTTATCTTGTCCGCTGGTATCTTTAATCATCATTAATCCTAGAATGCGCTCAATGCTGCATTTATCAATCATATTGCATTGGATATAGCACAGGCTGTGCCATAAATTAAATAATGATATTAATTAGATACTTAAGATATTTTAATTATACGACCAACAATCGAAAGTGTCCGCGACCCCCCTGTAAAGTGTCCGCATTAAAATGAGAAGTGTCCGAAAACAAAAAAAGTGTCCGCGCGGACACTTTTGGGCAATCTATATTGAACTGCTTAATTCAAGCCGCTTTAGGGCTGACGCACTTTATCCAATGCACCACACAAGGCTTCAACACCTAAAATAGCCCGTGGGGAGGCGCGATGCAGTACATCAGCATTGAGTTGATAGATATGCTGATTTTTAACTGCGGGTAATTCTGGCCACTGTGACCAATCAACACCAATAACGTTGCCCTCATCTTGGCTTTGTAAAATCACTTCTGCCATGGTGAGCAATACATTCTCAACGCTTACTTGCGGGTATTCACTGGCTGCATCGATAAAAACATTTTCACCATGACAAGCTTCGATAATATGCTCTATCCAACTGCCTTTAGATACTGTCATTAACGGCGTTGACCACAACTGGTAAAACACTTTTACTGGCGACTTTAATTGATTTTCAGCGCGGATATCCGTTAGCTGCTGACGATAGTTTGCTGCGACTTTAGCCGCTTTATCTTGATTACCCGTAAGCTCACCCAATTGTTCTAATTCATTGGCTACATCATCAAGGCTTTTAGGATCGCTATTAAACACCTTAAAGCCTAGCTGAGTTAGCTGGGTGATATCGTCCATTTTATTGCCGCTATTCCACACCACGATTAAGTCAGGGTTTAGCTCTAACACTCGCTCAATTTGAATACCGTAGTAACCACCGATACTGGGAATAGACTTTGCTGCCTCTGGAAAATCAGTATGATCAGTAGTGGCAACAATAGACTCGCCAGCACCGATGGCATAGAGCATTTCAACCGCGTGGGGCGAAAGCGCTATGATACGTTTAGCGGGTTCGGCTTCTTTTGTCTTAGCGTCTAAAAAAGGACTTACCACAGTGGTGATGATAAAAAAGATACTGATGGAAATTCGTGACAACATGCTTTTCCTTTGAAAAATTACACTGGGGTTATTGGGTCAATGCTATCCCAGACTCTATCTGCAACCGACTATTACTTCAAACAACTCAGTCAATGAGCTACTCAATGAGTGTATCAGGCCAACCGTGAGTATCGATGTAAGCTTGTAAGTTTTTAGGTCTATATTTCATGTCAGCATCCCATCTTTGTTTCACTGATTGATGTATCCAAATAGGTTTCTCGCAGTCAGTTAGCGGGCGATGATATTCACCACGAATACGATACACATGCTTTTTAGACTTATGCTTGGTCGCCATAGGATTAGGGCGCAAACTGTCATGCAAATGGGTCTCAAATGCTAAGTCAAATTCACTGGCTTGTTGCATCATCCATTTAAGCGCGATATCCGATAAACAGCTCTGATCATCATCAGGCTTATAACTGCCGCCTATATTACTGTGCACCCCTGCAAACCACACTTGTTGAATATTCATGTTGCTGCGAGGCTGCCAAATGGTGGGTCTAAAGTCGTCACGCACTTCATCAATGGCCAAAGCATGGCGCGCTACGCTAACATTACGCCCAAGCTTAGTGTCGTAAAACTCATCTTTATCTTCAAATAAGCCTAAAAATGAGAATGGAATTCCCATGGCGCCGACGGTATCCCACACCCCAACAAATTTGACCTGCCTTGATGGGTAACTGTATTGCTCACGAAAAGCGATGGATTTTGCGCCATCAGGCTTATAAGGTTTTGATTTGGATTTATAGTGCTCAAACGCCGCTTGAATTTGATTGGCATCGGGGCGCTTTAGAATGCCGCAGTTATTAATTAAGCCGCATAAACTGCGCACGGTATAAGCGCCGCGGCTAAAACCAAACAGATATATTTCATCGCCTTCGTGGTAGTTTTGCACGATATAGCGATAACAATCCATAATGTTCTTTTGAACACCACTGCCGGTTATGCCACCAGATACTGAGTCATAATATGAGCCGACGCCCCAATCGTAAAACACCTGTTGCGCCACACCATCATCGGCAATGGGTTTAATACCTCTGGCAATACGTAGCACATTGGTGGGAAAGTCTTTTTTAAGGTCTTTCTCTGGGCGGTTCCAAGTGCCATCGGCACAAATAACAATACGTTTTTTCATTATATCTTCCTTGAATTACAGCAATAATTGCTAAGTAATAAAATAGTATCAATCCTTGCTAGCAGATAAAGCTTCGACCTTTAGACTATAGTCAGTCCGCCCTAACAGGGTTTACTCTAACTCAGTTATTGAGCCATAAACAAAGGAGTTTTTATGTTAACTGCGGATCAATCTGTACTGGTGATTGTGGATGTGCAAGGTAAACTTGCACAGGTAATGCAGCAATCTTCGGCGCTGCATCATCAGCTCGCTATCTTGATCCAAGGGGCGCAATTATTTGATATTCCAACTTTATGGCTAGAACAACTGCCCGATAAATTAGGTCCGACCTCAGCGCAATTGAGCGAGCATTTATCTAAAACTACCCAAGTGATTGCTAAATCTCACTTTAGCGCATGGCAGTGCCAGGAGTTTCAGCAGCAGTTAACGCGCTTAAATCGCAATCAGATTATTCTCGCGGGCATTGAAACCCATGTATGTGTTTATCAAACCTGTCAGGATTTGTTGGCTAATCGTTACCATGTGCATTTAGTTGCCGATGCGGTGTCATCGCGCATTGAGGCCAATAGAGCCTTAGGCATTGAAATGATGCAAGCCCTAGGCGCTAAACTCACTAACACTGAATCTTGTTTATTTGAATTGCAACATCAAGCGACAGGCGAGCGCTTTAAATCATTACTTAAGTTGATCAAATAGCAATTCTAAATTAAAGCCTTATGGATGATTGTTAGCGCTTTGATACCAAGCAAATGGCTTTTTAGATGTCATATTTAATCCCATGTAACCTTTATCATTGGGCATGATTTGGACTTAAATAATCGCATTTCTTGCGCTAAACACTGCTGCATGCAAACTTAGTTTCTCGATTTATCCTCCCAAGATTGTCAATAAATTGCTGTAAATCTAACCTGTGTATTTTGTATTAAGCTAAACTTACTGATAGTTTTATGGGAAACACAGTATTTCTGTTATTATTTGCAACCAAATAATCATAATTTAATGGATTAGCACTCGCTATCCAAGTTCATTCGCCACAGGTAAAAATATGATTAACCACTTCACCGTCCTCGGTGTTAAAGCCAGTGCCAAAGAAGACGAAATAAAAAAAGCCTATAAACGTTTATCAAATAAGCTGCACCCCGATAAACTGCTTAACGCATCTGAAGAAGAAAAGCATCAAGCTGCAGAGCAGCTACAAAGGGTTAAAAATGCCTATGATGTTTTATCTGATAAAAAATTAAGAACTGCATTTATTAAAGATTTTAATAATGTCATCGTGACCAATCCTACAGCGGCAATGACCGAGCTGTGGGACCAATTTTATTCTTGAGAAACCCATGAGCCAAACACTTAATATCTCACGCATCAATGAGTTAAAAAATAATGCCTATGACAATATCGAATCGTACAACGACCCCGATACCCCTGATGCATTAGCAAAATTCACCAACTCAATGAAAGAGATTTTATTAGCCGATCCGTCGATGCTAGCTGCGGTACCCGAGTATTTACCGGTTGCCTTATTTAATCGCATTCGTTTTTCTGACGAAGCCAAAATGAAATGGGCAGGCTGGATTGATAATGCGGTATTGCCAACATGGGACGAGTTTAAAGTCACGGTGCAGTTCAACAATGCCGATGTGCCATTAGTCCTTGCAGTACGTAAATATTCTGAAGAACTGTTAATTGAAAGCTGCGCCGTGGTTTATCTGCTTAATACTCAAGATAACGTGGTTGCACCAAGTAAGTCTTTTGCTTCATCTGAAGGTGGCAATAGCGACGATGGTTATGACCCATATAATAATGATGACGACAGCCAAAGCGAAGATGAAGAAGGCTATTACGACCAATATGATGAAGAGGAGCGTTAATGAACAATCTTATTGAAATCACTGCTGCTGAGATTAAAGATCTCGCTGATGTTGAGCCACAACAAGCCAGTAAGCGCTTCGAAATCATTGCTAACACAATGAATGATGAGCAGCTTGTTGATGTCATTGAGCATATGGATATCGTTACCTTAACTCAAATCAACAGTCATCATGATATTTCTTGTCCGTCGATCATGTCTGAGCTGATGACCCCAGAGCAAATCCGCGACATAGTGTGTCAGCAACCTTTGTATTGGGAAGAGCAAATTAAAACCAATGTTGATGAATTAATGCATCATACCTTTGAGTTTTTAACCTACCTTATTCGTATTCAGGGCACTGAAGAAAAACAAGCCGCCATTTTAGAGTGTATTGCAGAAGATCCTGCTGGGCTGTTTTATTTATCAATTCCGTTTATTGAGTTGATTTTGGCGCCATCAGCCGAGCAAGACCACAACACTATTTTTGACTCATATGATGACGAAGATGATGGTGAAACAGTGGGTTATAGCAACTGGCAAGCAGATGAAGAAGCCCATAGCCTAGCGATGGATGATCCCCGCAGCCTATTGGCATTAATTCAACAAATTGCGCCTGAAGTGGCCAAGTCGATTAAAAATCTGCTGCGTAATGAAAGTTCTGGTTGGGAACAAATCATCGGTAAATTCGTTAATGAGCTGGTGTTACAAGCAAAAGATAAAAACCAAGTGGCTGATGAGTACGCTGAAGTCGATGATATGTTTACTTTTCTTGATTAAGGAAACCAGTTAATGCAGTTAGCATTACGTGATAACAATCAAGGCCCATACTTTAGTCGGGTACTTGAGTATGGCCGCCGTGAAGCACTATTAACCGATGAGCATGTCACCCAAATAAAATCGAAAGCGATTTTAATGAGTCTTAAACTTGCTGATAAGTTTTATAACAAGCACAAAATGCATTTGCTGGAGCAAGCAGCCCATGATGTCATTGGCGTGGTTAGCCTAGGGCTTATTGCACTAACCGGTCACGAACCCGTTGGCTCAATCAACTTGCTGAAAACCCCTGATGGCATAATGAAATGCTTTCAAAAAGGCTGGAGCATGTTGACCACTGTGAGTAAGCATATGCATGGCAGTGAAAAATCACTCTATGGTGATATCAATCCAATACTCATGGAAAAAATCTCGACCCCGCCAGATACAGATGAGTGGCTAGGTTGGCAAGATTATCAAAAAGCGCTTACTGACCACAGAAGTCAAGAAGCCACGAAAGTATTGCTTGAAACCTTTTACGCTAAAACTGAACTCGATCCATTATTTAGTCTTGGGCTTGAAAGCGTGCTGGCTGAAGCCGTGCTTTATCGCATGATGTTTGATGATGCTCGTGTACGTGAAGACATGAAAAAGCGCCTGCGTAAAATTGCGTTAGACGATAAGTGGTTTAGTGTTGAAGTGATTCAAATTCATACCGACCGCGCGTTGAAACTGTTACCAGATTCATTAGCAGAGGCCATTCGCCAAGACTTAGGTAAACATTTTTACCAAGAGTTATTGCGAACGCTTAAGTTTGCCAAGAAATACCGAGAACTTGCCCTTGGTGATGCCAGTCCTGAAAAGCTTGAGCGTTACGAGCAAAAACATGGCCTACAAAGTGTGTTACTCGGTTGGCAAGACACCTTTGAGTTTTAGTGACACCAAAGACACTAAATAGCGCAATATTAAAGGGTAATAACATTACCCTTTTTTTATGCTTTAAACTTCTGATCTGAATATAAATTTCCAACGTATTATCTAACTCAGTATAACGCGAGCAAGTACCGGAGTTGCCCATGAATAGAGATGTTACTGACAGAAATAGCGCGAGCAGTGTAGCCAAGATCCCCAGTAGTCGTTTATCTCGTTTAGGTAAAATGGGCTCATTAGCATCAAGGGTTGCTGGCAACGTACTGTTTGAAGGCGCCAAACAACTCAGTAAAGGTCAATCACCTCAGTTGCAACAGTTGGTACTTACTCCCAAGAATATGACTCAAGTGGCTGAAAAGCTCGCTCAACTTCGTGGCGCGGCCATGAAAGTGGGTCAGATGATCTCTATGGATAGTGGTGATTTACTGCCTCCAGAAATCAGTGACATCTTAGCGAAACTCCGCGATGATGCTAAAGCCATGCCCCATAAACAACTGGTTGCGATCCTCAAACAACAATGGGGACAAGATTGGTTAGCTCCTTTTGCCCAATTTGAATTACGCCCTTTTGCAGCCGCCTCTATTGGTCAGGTACATTTAGCCTATCTAGACAGTGGTGAAAAACTAGCAGTTAAAATTCAATATCCCGGTATTAAAGACAGTATCGACAGCGATATTGATAATGTCGCGAGCCTGCTAAAAATGGCGCAGTTAGTGCCCGACCATGTGCAATTTGATAAGTTACTCACTGAAGCTAAAGCACAATTACACCACGAAGCTGATTATCACTACGAAGCTAATTTACTGCAGCAATACTACACTTGGGTCGCTGATACGCCACACTTTGTGGTACCAAGAGTTTATTCGCAGCTTAGCACCGACAGTATTTTAGTGATGCAGTTTATCGAAGGCGTGCCAATAGAATCTGTGCTCAATATGGCGCAAAGCATTCGCGATAAGGTCGCCACCCGGTTACTCAGTCTTTTTTTAGATGAGCTGTTTACCTTTAAGTTGGTACAAACAGATCCCAACTTTGCCAACTTTATGTACCAAGCAGATCCTGACAAAATTGTGCTGTTAGATTTTGGTGCTACCCGCAGCATTTCTGATGATTTATCCAGCGGCTATAATATGTTAATGCAAGGCGCTATGACCAGTGATAGTGCACTCATGACCCAGGCTGCAGCGCAAATTGGTTTTTTTCAAAAACACATTACCCCAGAGCAGCAACAAGTCATTGTCGATATTTTCCATCAAGCCTGTGAGCCATTACGATGTGAAGGGGAATATGATTTTGCCAATAGTAATCTCGCTAAACGCATTACCGACTCAGCCAAGGCCATGAGCACCAAACAAGATGAATGGCACACACCGCCAACCGATGCGATTTTTATCCATCGCAAGTTAGCCGGTATCTACTTACTTGCCTCTCGCATAAAAGCAAAAATTGATGTCAGGCAGCTGTATTTAAGCCATCAAAACAACATCTAGCATTCGCACTTAACGCTGACGTTTATTGCCAAAAGGCTTGTTTAATAATAAAACAGTCCCATATAAGAAAGTGACGTTTATTAAAAAATTTATAAACGCCTTATAATTCAACAAGGAGAGTGACATGTTCAGCCACATCATGATCGGCAGTAACGATATACAAAAATCAAAAGCATTTTACGATGCCACCTTCGCCGTTTTAGGTTACGAACCTGGGGTCATCGATGATAAAGGTCGTTGTTTTTACTTCACTGAAAGCGGTATTTTTGCCATCACTAAACCCATCGATGGCGAACCTGCAACCCACGGCAACGGCACCACTATCGGTTTTAGTGTTAAAGATGCTGCTCAGGGCGATAAATGGCATGAAGTCGGCGCCGCTCATGGCGGCACACCTTGTGAAGAACCGCCTGGAGTACGTTCAAACCCTGCGATGAATTTGTACCTTGCCTATTTACGCGACCCTGATGGCAATAAAATTTGTGTACTGCATCGACTTCCAAAATAATCGCAGTCGTAAATACAAAATAGTAACGACTGAAGTTATTTCTACCGCACGATAAACACTGAAAAATGACTTAAAGTCCAACAATCACATAGCCTTGATACTCGCTATGTGATTGTTAAATTGTCAAAGGCTGACATCAGCAACTCAAATAGCGTCTCTCACTCAAAATAGCTCATAATGCCGCTCAACAAAGGCCCTCATACTGAAGCCTATCAACCTCAAGCGCTACCTGTGTAAAATTAGCCACAATAGTAAGCGGCTACACTATCTTAATAGACTGCACCATCTTAATAGCAATAGGGTAAACTCTAGCCTGTAACCACTTGGACAGAGACTGCATGATGAAATTGGCCATTGCATTATTCCTCGCTTATATTTTACTGTTAGTGCCCAGCACCCACGCTAGCCAAGAACAGTTTAAAAGCGCCACTAATCAGCTTGAACCAACAAAAGGCCAATTATCAGTCAAGCCGTTAATCGACAATGTATTTCAGTTTACCTCTTACTTCCAAACTCAAGATTACGGCTTTGTATCAGCTAATGGCTTAGTGGTTATCGATGGCTCAGAGGCCTACTTGATTGATACCCCATGGACAGAAAAAGATACCATTCAACTGGTGCGATGGATTAAGCAACAAGGCTTTACGCTACGGGCGAGTATTTCAACTCATTCCCATGATGATCGCGCAGCCGGAATTGGCTACTTAAATACCATAGGGGTTGATACTAACGCCTCTGAATTAACCAATTCATACTTAAAAGCCAATAATAAGCCTTTAGCAAAACAGGCTTTTACAGGCGACAAGTTGCAATTAGCCCACAAGCAGATTGAAGTAAAATATCTCGGTGCAGGCCATACAGAAGATAACCTCGTGGTGTGGCTGCCTGAGTCGAAATTACTATTCGGCGGATGCCTAATAAAAAGTCAAGCTAGCAAAACTATGGGCTATATTGCACAAGCGTCACTTTCTGAGTGGCCAAATACCCTAGATAAAGCCAAAAGCCGTTATAATGATGCAATCATTGTGGTACCAGGTCATGGCAACAATGGCGGATTAGAACTACTCAAGCACACCCAAGAGCTGATTAGTAACCATTTAAAGTAATTTATTGAAAAAGAAGCTGTAGAAGATGCCAACTGATAATAACGCAACCCATTCCACTACAAACCAGCACTGCTTTGTGCCATTTAACACCAATGTAGATGGATATACATTGCCGGAAAAATTTACATTCCCCTTTTATTATCAGCCACACCCATTAGCGATTATCGCCGCCGAGCAGCTACAAGAGCATTTACAACAGCAAACAGATTGGCTGCATAATTTTGGCATTACCGATAAAGAACATGATCAGTCAGCACCAACTGAAGCATTGCTTAGAAGAGAAGCATCAAAACACCTTCCTGCCATAGGTAAAATGTTTGGGGTATTAGTGGTCAAAAATACTCAGGGACAACTGGGTTTTTTAGCTGCTTTTTCAGGTAAATTAGCTGATAAAAACCTATGGCCACAATTCGTGCCGCCAGTATTTGATATGCTCAGTAAAGATAGTTTTTTCAAACAAGAAAATATCGAAATCAATCAACTCAATGCCCAGCTGGTTGAGTTAGAAAACGATCCATTATTACAGCAGTTGACCACTAAACTAGCGTTAACGCAGCAGCAAGCTGAAAATGCCATCGCGGCGCAGCGATCGCAAATGATCGAAAACAGAAAGTATCGCAAAGCTCAGCGAGCTCAAGCGCAAAGTCTCAATGAAACTCACTTTAAAACCTTATCAATTGAAATGAGCAGACAAAGCGTTAATGATAAATATTGCTTAGCAGAGCTTAAAGAGCATTGGGAGCGGCAAACTAAACTGGTTGCTGAGCCATTAGCTGAATTAGAACAAGCTATTAGTGCTATTAAACAACAAAGAAAGCAGCTATCTAATGGGCTACAGCATAAGTTATTTAGCCACTATCAGTTTTTAAATGCCCTAGGTGAGAGTAGTGATCTTAATAAGATTTTTAATGATGCGCCCAATCATTTACCACCTGCTGGAGCTGGTGAGTGCGCCGCGCCTAAACTGCTACAATATGCCTTTAAACATAATTTCACTCCTATCACTATGGCTGAGTTTTGGTGGGGCATGTCGCCCAAATCTGAAATTAAACAGCATAAAAACTATTACCCTGCATGCCATGGAAAATGCCGCCCAATTTTAGGACATATGCTTAAAGGCCTACAGGTTGATGAAAATCCACTACTTAGCAACCCTGCTGAAGGGGTCGAGCTTCCCATCGTTTACCAAGACGATCATATTGTGATCGTGAATAAACCAGCGGAGTTTTTATCTGTGCCTGGTAAAAATATCACCGACTCAGTATATAGCAGAATGA
Source organism: Shewanella sp. 10N.286.51.B2 (assembly GCF_041469265.1). Lineage (NCBI taxonomy): Bacteria > Pseudomonadati > Pseudomonadota > Gammaproteobacteria > Alteromonadales > Shewanellaceae > Shewanella > Shewanella sp. 10N.286.51.B2. The sequence goes on along the minus strand of NZ_JBFRKH010000009.1, from coordinate 68,521 downwards.
AGCAAGCTTTTCCCCACGCCACTGGGCCACTCATAGTACATCGCCTAGATATGTCGACCTCAGGATTAATGGTTATTGCGCTGTCTAAAGAAGCCAATAAGCATTTAGTGCAGCAATTTATCAGTCGTACTGTCACCAAGCGTTATATCGCTAAGATCGATGGGGTCCCACAGCTTGATCGCGGCGATATTACACTGCCATTAAGAGTAGATTTAGACGATAGACCAAAGCAACTTGTCTGTTATTCACACGGAAAAAATGCACAAACCCATTGGCACAAAGTACAGGAATTAAACAACTCTTGCTTAATTCACTTATTCCCCAAGACTGGCAGAACTCATCAATTAAGAGTCCATTGCGCCCACGCCAAAGGCTTGAACATGCCAATTTTAGGCGATGATTTATATGGAAAAAATGCACAAAGACTGCATTTACATGCTCAATTGCTGTCGATTATTCACCCTAATACAAATCACAGAATAACCTTTGAAGTTAATGCTGACTTCGAATAATCACAATATAAAACAATAGTTTTAAACAATTGAATGAATTAGTGTCAATTTTCTGTCTATTTGGCACTGATAAAAACTCTTAAAAATCCCCATTTCCAAGTGGAAATGTTAACCAATATCAGTTAATGTAATAAGTTCGTACGATATGCGATTTAATTGATAACAACCCAATAAGCTAACGTTTTCTACGTTATAAATTTTAGCCTTCCTACAAGCTGTTGATTAAATTAATAAAACTTTGGCTTACTGCACTATTTAAGGAAAAAAGTGGACTATGAAAGAGTGGTATTTCTCAAATAATGGTGAGATCAGCGGACCATTAAGGCTGGCAGAATCAAATAAGTTTATTGCGTCAAATCCAAATGTTTATGCTTGGCATCCCTCTTATGCGCAGTGGGTTCCTGTAAGTGATATAGAAGAGTTCGATGTTATTGGCTCTCCACCACCTGCACCGGCGGAAATCCCGCAACAACTGATAGAGCATTTCACAGCTAAAGAGCGTGAGCTAAATACTGCGCTAGGCCGAATAGATAATACGATTCAAACTATCAGTAGTTCAATGGCAGATATTGATCGCGACACCAATCGCTTTAAACAAACCACCAAAGATTTAAACGATAAAGTAGAAGCAACGTTAAAAAGCGTTAATGAGCAATATGCTGCATTACAGAAGACTCTTGCTGGTGTTAACTGATTGAGTAAAGAAACCTTATTACTCTGATTTGCATATAACATTTGTTTATAACTAAAACATTAAGAATACGATTATGAAAAAATGGTTTTTTTCCAAAAATGGCAAAATAACTGGGCCATTTACAGAAGTTGAAGCAAAAGAATTTTTACTCAGTGATGGTAACTGTTATGGATGGCACCCATCATTCACTCAATGGAAACCTGCAAGCAGCATTCCCGAATTTGCCGCCTTTGTTCCAGCAGTGACACCACCAGCTGAAATACCTCAAGCATTAATCGCCGAATTTGCAGCTAAAGATAAAGCATTACAAGCAAAAATACTTAGCATGGAAGAAAGCGTTATTTCTACCAAGGCCTACCTGCTTGAGTTTGAGCAAGAAATTACTAATTATAAAAAATTAACGAATAATCTAAATGATGAAGTTAAAAATAATATTAGTCCTTTTGAAAACAAATATAATTCGCTACAAAACTCATTTGACGAATTAGTTAGTGCGTTATCAATTGCTAAAACTGAAGTTAATGAAGCTGTTACTGAATTTAATCAACGAGTCAACAAACGGCTTGCTGAAAGCGGCACCGATACTAAAGCCGTTACCGCAGCTCCTGTAGCTAAAGATGCTGCAGTAAGTTCGGCAGCTTTATCTGTTGATAATGTCTCTGCAATCAGTGATCAAATTCAAAAAGCACTTGCTGAAAGCATGATGTCAGCAGTAGAAGACGTCAACAACTCAGAACTGACAGCGAAGAAATCGTTAGATCCTGTTGCCGTAGCACCTAAAAAAGCTAAAGCAAAAATTGATAAAATAGAATTCTCTGAAGACATCGCTGAAGATACTCAATCTCAAGCTGAAGAAAAAGCGGCTGGTCTATCTGGCGTGAGTAATATCTTCAAATCTGTCTTCAAGGGGGATCCTAAGACACCGCCAAAAAAGTCAGAAACGCCGGATGATGCAGATCAACTGGTGAAATCAACGAATGCTAACAGCAATGATAAGAAAGCTACCGATAAAAAAGAAGAAGTTGTAGAGACTGAAGATGAAAAAGAAGCCAGAATGAGACGTCGTAGAAGACGTACACATTACATTGCTTCTTAAGATTTACAGCTACTGAGGTAATGATACTTAACTGCTGATAGTTGCACCGAATTGAATATCAAAACGGCCTATTTATTAAATAGGCCGTTTTTTATTGAATCGAGTTCGTTGGAATAGTCGTAACAGAGGTGACTCAATGCAATATTCAGCGACTCAACTTTCCGAGTTGAACATTTGCTATGATTATCACTGTAATCGAATACAAAAATGTCCGCTCACTGCTGCAATCACCTTGTAAATGTCGCTTGGATATTACTCACTGCATATGTTGGCAAAGGTTGCTTGAGTTAGCATTTGCAAATCTGCTGGCGCCAATGAGATCTCTAAGCCCCTGCGACCTGCGCTCACGTACATGGTATTAAGCTCCTTGGCAGAGCTATTTATCACGGTTTTTAAACGCCGTTTTTGTCCTAATGGGCTCACTCCACCAAATACATAACCGGTGGTTTTTTCCGCTAGCCCTTTATCCGCCATGACAGCTTTTTTACCACCAAGAGCTTTAGCAAGTAATTTAAGGCTCAACATTGATGTCATGGGCACAACCGCAACGGCCAATTCCTTGCTGTCTATTGTAACCACTAAAGTCTTAAACACTTGGCTCGCTGACACGCCAAGTTTTTCTACCGCTTCATCACCATAGGACTGGGCATTACTATCATGCTCATATTCATGGATAGTGTGAGGAGTTTTATGTTTTTTGAGGGTGTTAATCGCTGGGGTCATAGTGTCTGTAATAAATCCGTAAATAAGACCACCTAATGCTGTGATCTTTTAGCTGTTAGTATCTGTGATTTGTTGATATTCAAAACTGGTAATTTCAAAAGGATTGCCATCGGGATCTGCAAAGTAAATTGACCAGGTAATTTCATGATCGCTTTCAGTATATTTTATCTTATTCTCAGCAAGTTTTTGTTTCCACATCTGGTAATTATTAGCATCCACCCCAAAAGCGACTGTGGTAAATTTAGGCTTAATACTTTCAAAAAGCGCTAAATGAATATCACCATGCTCGATAGTTAGCGGGCCGTCGCCTTGACTCCAAAAGGCTAACGCTTCGACCAGCCTAAAACCCAGCACTTGTTGATACCAAGCGAATGCCTTTGCCCTATCCCTGACATAAATATGAATATGGTCAACCCGAGTCAGTTTAGGGCCAGTTTGACTGAGTTTTGGCTCATTAGAAACAGACATATTAACTCCGATTAATCCACGTTGGTGCACCAAACTCAGTCAATTGCTTATCGACTAGCACAATTGCATCATCATCTGAACAACACAGCAATTCTTGCTGTTTAGCTAATGGCAGCGACTTAAACAGTGATTGCGTTTGTGCGTCATTAATCTCTGTGGCCGATAGGTGCGGCACAAATAAAAATGGCACTAAGGCTAAAGCGCTGGTATCAATTAATCCCACTTGATTACTATCACCACATAAAGGCGCTGTATCAATTGATGGCGTCATTATCATCGCCCCAGCACTGATCCCAATAATCGCAGTACTAGTTCCTGCACTGTGTTTTACAGGACGATCAATTCTAAGGCGATCAATTTCCGGGCTATCTTGACTTATATCACCCAGTGCCAGTTGATAGAGTAACTTATCTAGCCCACGCTGCTTTAACCAGTATAGGAAACGATAAGTATCGCCACCGGATAAATATATTAGCCCTGCTTGGCGTAAAATACGTTCCGACTCGGTGGTATAACCATCTTCAAGATCAATATAGTTAACCTTGTCAAAGCCAAGGCCCTTAAACATGGCAGCTACTGGCGCAAAATAGCTTCGCTGAGAATCTGGCTCAGATGCTATATAAACTACGCCAGCTTGCTTTTCAGCAATCGACAATGTCGCCACCATAGCTGCTATCGCTTGCTGGGATGCTATTGATGTTGCATCACTTAATAATGCTAATTTCATTGATCTTGTAAGTCCGTTTACTGTTTTGCATTTATGTCACATTTTGCCGAATAGCTAGACTGCTTAGTCGTCTGCTAAAGCATCAAACTGCTGTCTTTTCTCGTCCATAAACTGCTGCATCGCTGCAGGATCTTGCATCAAATGCGCCATTTGCGACATCACTAACATGTGTGGGGCATCTTGCTGCTGAAACATCGCCATAGCGTGCATTTTACTTTGCGCGACCATTTGCTCGAATGTCTCTGCGCGAAATACTTCATCACAAGCGCCACCAAGCTGTTTACAGGTCATTGTTTTCATCATTATCTCTCTTTTTAAATTATTAAAATTCTGTTGTATTAAGCACTTTGGCTTGCATAATGTTACCAAGGGTAAAGCAACAAATAAATTTGATTAATAATCAAACCCTAGCTGCGCTTTAATGCCATCATTAAAAGCGTGTTTTATCGGTTGAACTTCGGACACTGTATCGGCAAGTTCAATGATTTCACGATGGCAGGCACGGCCGGTAATGATAACATGTTGCATGGCTGGGCGATTTTTTAACGCATTCAGTACCCGCTCAACCTCTATGTAGTGATAGCTCACCATATAAGTTAACTCATCTAATAGCACTAAATTAACTGACTCATCTTGTAAGAGTTTTTCAGCTTCAAGCCAGGCTTCCATCGCCGCTTGAGTGTCTTTTTCTTTATCTTGGGTTTCCCAGGTAAAGCCTGTGCCCATGACATGAAACTCAACCCCTGCGCCTTCTAACAGATTGCGCTCGCCACAGGCCCAAGTGCCTTTGATAAATTGCACTACTGCGGCTTTGTGTCCATGGCCGACGGCGCGAGCAACAGAGCCAAAACCTGAAGTCGATTTACCTTTACCGTTACCAGTAAGCACTAGCAAAATGCCTTTTTCATCTTGGGCGGCAGCAATTTTTGCATCAACCCCTTGTTTTACTTTTTGCTGACGCGCCTTATGACGCTGGGCTTTAGTGGCATCGATATTACTGGTTTGGCTCTGGCTTTCGTTTTGGTTTTCATTATCACTCATGAGAGACTTCCTGTTAATTTATCCATATCTAAATGCGCTTCAAGCACATCTGCTAATCGTTCTAATTGTTGTTCACGTATTTGGTTTATATCAATGCTTTTGGCTTGAGCAAGCCCTGCCCACTGCAATATAAGCTCACAGGCATCTGGGCTATCAAATAAACCATGAACATAGGTTGCCAAAATTTGGTTATCATCACTGAGTAGGCCTTCTGCGTACTGCGTATCACTCTGCTGTGATGTGAGACTGATAGGCGCTAGCAAATCTGCAGAAGTTAGCTTTTGAGTCACCCCGCAGTGAATTTCATAACCTTCAATGCTTGCTTTAGCTTCATTAAGCGCTAAGTGACCACTTACTTTACATAGGGTTTTATCTGCCGTCAGTGTGGTTTCAATGGGCAGTAAGCTTAAGCCTTTACTGCTACCTGCCACATCTTCAATGGCATCGGGGTCATGAATATATTGGCCTAACATTTGATAACCACCACAAATGCCTATGACTTTACCGCCATAACGTAAGTGCTTATTAACCTCAAGATCCCAGCCTTGTTGACGCATAAATTCTAAATCTGCTCTGACATTTTTACTGCCTGGTAATATGATTAAATCCACTTTGGGGAAATCTGGATTACTGGATTGGGTTTGCAGGCTAAGATAATGAAACTCAATGTAAGGATTCAACCGTAAAGGGTCAAAGTCGGTATGATTACTGATACTTGGAAAAACTAACACCAGCACTTTGAGCTTATGATTGATAATGGCTAAGTCCTTTTCCGAACCTGTGACTTTCCCATGGGAGTCAATCAGCGCATCTTCAGCATCTAAATGTAAATCATGTAAGTAAGGCAAAACCCCAAATACCGGTTTTTGGGTGTAGTTTTCCAGCCAGTCGATGCCAGATTGTAATAGGCTAATATCGCCACGAAAGCGATTAATCACAAAGCCTTTAACTCTTTGTTGCTCAGATCCACTGAGCAGTGACAAGGTGCCCACAAGGTGGGCAAATACGCCGCCTTTATCAATATCAGCAATAATAATGACAGGGCAATCGACCGCTTCTGCAAAGCCCATATTGGCGATATCCCCTTCGCGCAAATTGATTTCTGCAGGGCTACCTGCCCCTTCAACTACCACCAGCTGATATTGCTGGGTCAAGCGCTCAAAAGACTGTAATACCGCATCCATAGCGAGGGTTTTATAGTTACGGCTTTCCGGGCCAAAAAAAGCTTTTGCCTCTAATGTGGTCAAGGCTTTACCGTGAATAATCACTTGGGAGCCAGTATCACTACTTGGCTTTAATAATACTGGATTAAAATCCGTATGCAGCGCAAGCTTACACGCCACGGCTTGCAATGCTTGGGCGCGGCCAATTTCGCCGCCATCTGCGGTAACTGCGCTATTTAATGCCATATTTTGTGGTTTAAATGGCGCCACCTTAGTACCTTGGCGAGCAAATACCCGACAAAGACCCGCAACTAGGGTGCTTTTACCCGCATCTGATGTGGTGCCTTGCACCATTAAGGTTTTAGCCGCTCCAGCTTGATAGCTATGGCCAGAACTGCCCGTATTGCTTGTGCTAGTTTTAGTTTGGTTTTTAATTTGCATCATGGTTGATTTTTATCTGTCATTTAAGCTGCTATGGCGTGACATTAGAGAAAGTGAATGAGGTATTGGCAGTGTTAACCATGCTTATACAATCGCTGTTGTAAGAATATAGCTTAGCCATAGGTTTAGCGTTTAAGCTCAACGGGTAAGCCTGCAACCACTAAGGTGACTTTGTCAGCGATTTTAGCAATAGCTTGGTTTAACCAACCGGCTTCATCAGCAAAACGACGGCTTAATTCCCCAAGTGGCACAATGCCTGAGCCCACTTCATTGCTGATTAATATCACCTGCGCTTCAAGAGTGGGTAAACATGCCAATAACGCCTGCTTTTGCTGTTGCCATAATTCATCAACACCATCACGGTGGGTCTCTTCACTGGCCACAAGATGATTAGTTAAATACAGCGTGAGGCAATCGACAAACAATACCGTATTCGGGGAGTCATATTTAACTAAGGTATGGGCAATGGCTAGCGGCGTTTCAACCAGCTGCCAATCAATATTTGAGTTATCTCTGTCTTGTTGGTGACGTAAAATTCGCTGCTTCATCTCATCATCAAGTGCGGTGGCGGTGGCGATATAGACGCAACGATGCCCTTGCAAAGCGAAAGGCTCAGCAAGGGATTCACCATAACGGCTTTTACCTGAACGGGCACCACCAAGCACCAGATGGATCATGCAGTTTTTCCTTTATTAACATTCATCTAAGCTAAAATTTTTACTTCAAAAATTTAATTTAGCCCTATGACTAAAATTGCGCCATAACACAGTAGTTCAGCAATCTGTTGTGCAGCGCCTAACGTGTCACCGGTATAGCCGCCAATTTGACGATTACCGCCCCATATCAAGGCTTGTCGTAATAACACTAATAGCAATAACAACCCAAAGGCGACTACGCCGTTTAAGCAGGCTAGTACCACAAAGCCACTTAAGCATAAAATCAATAAATCATTGATGTGCTGATGCTGCGCCAGAGGTTTTGATTTGCTGCCATCATCTTCAGTAACATATTGGCCTGAAAAGATAATGCTCCCTGCTAACACGCGGCTTAAACCATGGGCAACAACAATGGCGACGACCGCATTAATCGGGCTATAAAGGGCAATTTCGACTAACAATTGCCACTTTAATAATAGGCAAAGCACTAAGGCTAAGGTGCCATAAGTGCCTATTCTTGAATCTTTCATGATGCGCAGCTTGTCAGCAACTTTCCAGCCACCACCAAAACCATCAGCGGTATCAGCAAGGCCATCTTCATGAAAGCCTCCTGTGACTAATACGCCGGTTATCATCGCCAAGATCACCGCAACCCCATTAGGCAACACAAACTGACTCACCCAAAACACCGCTGCGCTTATGCTGCCAACAAATAACCCTATTACGCCAAAATAACGGCTAGCTTGATTAAGCTTTTCACTGTCAAACTCAACCCAAGCTGGCACAGGGATTCGAGTGAAGAAACTTAACGCAATAAGCAATAAATTCAGTTGTTTTTTTAGTGTACTTCCACTTTTAGGCGCTTGATAATCAGTTTCATCAGACTGATTTTTTGCCCCCTCAGATGACGACTGTTGCTCCATGACGTTTCCTTTAATTGCCTATCACAGCTAATTGGCTATCACAGCGTTAATATTTACTGCGTTATTTACTTCTCGATTTACTTCTCGATTCGCAGCGCAATTACACCACTGACTTTACGCCGGCATTTTCAAAACTAGCCATATCATTGTAGAAGTTCACCGCCGCTTCAATGATTGGCAGTGATAGCGCAGCGCCTGTACCTTCACCTAGTCTAAACCCTAATTGCAATAATGGTTTAGCATCCATTGCGGCTAGCATTTTAATATGGCCTTGCTCATCTGATTGGTGAGCAAAAATTAAGTAATCTTTTACATCAGGGTGTAATTTAACTGCGGCTAATGCCGCTGCGGTTGCAATAAAGCCATCAATAACCACCAGCATCTTTTTCTCAGCGGCCGCTAAAATAGCGCCTGTCATTTGCACAATTTCAAAGCCGCCAACACAGGCAAGTACATTAACCGGATCGGTAAATTTACTTCTATGCAGGTTAAGCGCTACCCCCAATAACTCGGTTTTAAGAGCAAAGGCTCTATCATCAATCCCCGTACCTCGGCCGACACACTCTTTAATATCTAAGCCTAATAATGCGGCCATAATCGCCGCAGCTGACGAGGTATTGCCAATGCCCATTTCACCAAGCGCAATCAGGTTACAACCTGAATCATAGTGACGTTGCACCACTTCACTTGCATAGCTAAAGCCATCTTTAACCGCTAATAAACTCATAGCCGCTTTTTGATGAATGGCTTGAGTGCCATTGCCTAAACGATGCTGAGTAATACGAGGGTCATCAACTGGCTGCAACATGCCGCAATCAATCACTTCAAGGTTTAAACCCATTTGACGGCAAAAGACATTAATCGCAGCGCCGCCATTAGCAAAGTTAGCCACCATTTGTTGAGTAACTTCACTGGGGGCAATCGATACCCCATGAGCAGCAATACCATGATCACCAGCAAACACCAACATAGCGGGCTTATTAATACTCAGCTTATGCCTAATATTGTACTTTGGTTTCATATTAGCTTGTGGCGTTAGTTGCACTTGCGCAATCTGCATTGCTAGCGTTTCGAGTAACCCTAGCGCCCCTAGCGGCTTAGTTTTCTGATTAATTTTATGCTGTATTTGATCATCAAATTTATGACTAACTGGATCTACCGCAAACATCCCTTACTCTCCAAAACTGCAATCTCATCGACGATGACGTAATACAAAAAGAAAAAATACACTACCAATTGCGGCAGTGATAATACCTACCGGCAACTCTTGGTTGCCTAATAAACAACGGGCTAATACATCAATCCATACCATAAATATGCCGCCGACTAATGCCGTCATCATAATAGGTTGTTGCCCAGGATAGAGCAGCCGCACGGTATGAGGGATCATCAAGCCAACAAAGCCAATGCCGCCGCAACTTGCCACCAGCGTGGCGGTGATTAATGAACACAAAATAAGCATAGCTAAGCGAATTTTGGCGACGTTAACCCCTAAGGAGTGCGCCGTTTCATCCCCCGCTTGAATGGCTAATACCTGACGCTTAAAAGCTAAAATAATTAATATGCTGCAAACTACCACCACAGATGGGATAATCAGGCCTGCCCAGCTAGCTTTAGCAAAGCTGCCCAAACTCCAAAATAATACTGAAGCCGCCGCTTGAGGGCTTGAAAAATACAGTACCAAACTGGTTAGCGCGCCGAACATGAAAGAGGTGGCCACCCCAGACAATAGCATCCGCTCAACTTGGCTAGCACGACCAAAACCAGATAAACCTAATACCAACAGCACAGATAAACTCGAACCAATAAAAGCGCCAATTGGTAAACTAATGGATGACCAAGACCACCAGGCATCATTACTGAATAAGCCTGAACGTAAAATGGCATTGGCAAGATGACCAGAAGACTCTGCTAACCATTGCAGCACTAAGCCTTGGCTGCCAAAAAAGCTCAGCACTAATACCGCCCCAAATGACGCCCCAGAGCTAATACCAAATAAATAGGGATCCGCCAACGGGTTACGTGTCACCGTTTGCAATACACTGCCCGCAAGCGCCAAACCTGCGCCTGCCACAAAGGCTAAAATAATTCTTGGAAAACGCAGCTCAAACACAATCCGCTGCGTTAGTGAATCTGTTTCACCTGTACCTAATGCCAAATTAGCAAACAAGCTAACGACTTGTTCAAAACTGATATTAGCAGCGCCGAAACTTGCCGCGGCGATTGGAGTAACGAAGGTCACTATGGCAGTAACAAACAGCAGTAGCTTATGCTTAAAACTTAAACTCATCTGCTTTGCTAGCTTCACTGATTGTGTGGCATCAATGGCTGTCATTTATCGCCCTGCCCGTGGTTTGATTGGCCATGTTTTTGTTCAGAGCTTGGATATGCGTTTTGCTGCGAGCTTTGACAAGTGTTTTGATTAGCATTGTCATAATGACTTTGATAACCATAAAAGTAGGTAATTAACGGTTTACCGTGCTGTGGGTGACTTGATATTTGGCAGCAAACATCAAACACGTTCCCCAAAATGGTTTCTGTTAATACTTCATCAGGTAAACCTTGAGCGATGCACTTTCCTTGATCAAGTAACAGCAATCTATCGCACATTGCGCTGGCTAAATTAAGATCGTGAATAGAGGCAATCACGCTAATGCCAAGTTGCCTAACCAACTCAAGAATTTGGATTTGATAGCGAATATCTAAATGATTAGTCGGCTCATCAAGGATCAATAACTGCGGCTTTTGCACGATAGCCCGTGCAATTAATGCCCGCTGTTTTTCACCGCCAGATAACTGCTCATATTGCTGCAAGGCTTTGTGCTCAAGACCCACTTTAGCCAGCGCCTTGGCAATATCATCTGCATCTGCTTGGGTATTGGTTTCAAAAAGGCCTTTATGGGGCGTTAAGCCCATAGAAACCAGTTGATGGGTGGTCATATCAAAATAATGGGGTGACTCTTGCTGCACAACGGCAACCTTAGTGGCCAATTGTTTATGAGAAAAACCATTAATATTGTCGCCAAATAAGCTGATTTTGCCAGCATCAGGGGTGATATAGCGATACAAGCAGCGCAGTAAGCTGGATTTACCCGCACCATTAGGGCCAATAAGCCCTAGCATTTCACCACGTTGCAAGGCAAAACTGACTTGAGAAAGGATCTCATTGTCTGCAACTGACCAGCTTAGCTGATCAACTGTTAATGCCGCAGTAGTCAAGATACTACCCCTGCGGTTATCCAAGAGGCATGTTTAGCCACAACTGGGGTTTTAATACTGATCACGATACAAACTCCGCCTGAGTTACCCGCTCAAGTTGTTGTTAGGTGCTGCTAATTCAGCAAGAAAAACTAAGCTAGGTATCTGACTTAATGGCATTCATTAATCACTTATCTTACAAGTGATGAGATGCTATTTTACAGTTGCGGGTACAGTTCGAGCTAAACAGCATTTAGGCTAGTTCTCGATTCCCTACTCATTTAGCGAACCGCTTGATACTGGTGTTGCTTAAAGCATTTCACACAAGCACTCAACTGCAGCTAAATTGACTTAATTTGAAATTTTATTGCACTTAATAAATGCGGCTTATATTGTACGGTATATCTGCCTAAGTGAAGTTAGTTTTTTCTGCTAATTTTAGGCTAAAACTAATTATTCCAGTTTAAACGATAGACGGGTTTAGTCGATTTATCATCAGCTTCAGGCCAAAACACATCAATGGTTACCGTCGCGGCATAATCTATATTCAGTTGTCCATATAGCCCTTTACAGCGCTCAAGCCCTAACACCAAAGCGATAATATGACGGATAACTCCACCGTGAGTCACTACCAGAGCAGTGGCTGATGCTGTTGCCTTAGCACTATTAGCCTCAGCAGTATGAGCTTCAGCCAAGTTGTAAGCTTGCAAGGTTATTTGCGCAAAAGCCTGCGCCACCCTTTGTTCAAATTCAGCCATGGGCTCAGCTTGGGGCGCGCCATGCTCCCAAGGGTTATCCCAATAGGCATCTAACGCTTTAGCGCTATGCTGATAAAGCTCTGCAAAGCTTTTTCCGTCCCACAAGCCAAAATCAATTTCCTGTAATTGAGACATTATCTCAACCTGTAAAGCTAAATCAGCACTCACTTGGTTTAACTGCTGCGCTAATTCAGCGGCAAACGCATGGCAGCGCACCAAAGGCGAACTGTATAGCTGCAGTGATGGCAAACAACCTAATAGCCCTAGCTTAGCCGCACTCTGGTGCATGTTCGTTAGCCCCAAATCAGTTAGCGCCACATCGGTTTTACCCCGCAAAATACTGTCGCCCTCACATTGGCCATGGCGTAACAATATTATCTTAGCTTGCTTCATCTAAGGAGACTCCATCGGCCGTTTCAATTGGCTTATGTTTTTAGTGTGAGCAATGGGCTTGCTCTTACAATCTATTTAAACGTATTATGGACGTCTATACGTTTAAATGTCCAAACAAAATATTTTAAGATGAATTTTATTACAGGGGATTTCGCATTATTCTGCCCTATAAAAGCATAAATAAAGGTATGCTTATTTCATCTAAAACCGTTAACACAATCCACTAACTACTTAAGTTAGCGTGTTATTTAACGCTCGATTAAGTGATTAGCATAAAAGCAATTAAGGTAATACGTTATGGCGAAGTCGACTTCCTACAGTCAGGTACTTGAACAACTTACAAATACGCTAAAACAGCGCATAGTTATCCTCGATGGTGCCATGGGCACAATGATTCAAGACTACAAATTGGAAGAACAAGACTACCGTGGTGAGCGTTTTAAAGACTGGCACTGTGACGTAAAAGGCAACAACGACATGTTGGTGCTAAGCCAACGCCAAATCATTAAAGATATCCACACTAAATACCTGTTAGCGGGTGCTGACATTATTGAAACCAATACCTTTAATGCCACCACGATTGCTATGGCCGATTACGACATGCAGTCGTTGTCAGCAGAAATTAACCTTGAAGGGGCTAAAGTTGCCCGTGAAGCCGCTGATGACATTACTGCGCAAACGGGTGTTAAACGCTATGTTGCAGGAGTGCTTGGGCCAACCAACCGCACTTGCTCTATCAGCCCAGATGTGAACGACCCCAGTTTTCGTAATATCAGCTTTGATGAGTTAGTCGAAGCCTATGTTGAATCAACCCGTGCATTAATTGATGGCGGCGCAGATATCATCATGGTCGAAACCATCTTTGATACCCTCAACGCCAAAGCCGCATTATTTGCCATCGAATTAGTGTTTGATCAAATTGGTGATCGTCTACCTGTGATGATTTCAGGCACCATTACTGATGCTTCAGGTCGTACCCTAACTGGGCAAACCACCGAAGGCTTTTACAACTCACTGCGCCATATCAAACCATTATCCATTGGCCTTAACTGCGCCCTTGGCCCAAAAGAGTTGCGTCCCTACGTTGAAGAGTTATCACGGATTGCAGAATGTTATGTTTCTGCCCACCCTAACGCTGGCTTACCTAATGAGTTTGGTGGTTACGATGAAACCCCAGAAGAAATGGCCGAAGTGATCAGTGATTGGGCACGGGAAGGCATGCTCAATATTGTGGGTGGCTGTTGTGGTAGTACACCAGCGCACATTAGTGTTATTCGCGATGCCGTTATCAGCCATGAGCCACGTGTCATACCTGATATTCCCGTTGCCTGTCGCTTATCAGGGCTTGAGCCATTAACCATTGATGGCAACTCATTATTTGTTAACGTCGGCGAGCGTGCCAACGTTACAGGTTCAGCCAAGTTCCTGCGGTTAATCAAAGAAGAAAAGTTTGAAGAGGCCCTAGATGTCGTGCGTGAGCAAGTTGAAAACGGCGCACAAATCATCGATGTCAACATGGATGAAGGTATGCTTGATGGCGTCGAGTCGATGAAAAAGTTCTTGAACTTAATCGCCTCAGAGCCTGATATTTCCCGCGTGCCTATTATGATTGACTCATCAAAATGGGACGTCATTGAAGCAGGCCTTAAGTGCGTGCAGGGTAAGTCGATTGTTAACTCCATTTCGATGAAAGAAGGTGAACAAGCCTTTATTCAGCAAGCCACCTTAGTGAAACGCTATGGCGCAGCCGCCATTGTGATGGCATTTGATGAAGATGGCCAAGCCGATACCCGCGCCCGTAAAACCGAAATCTGTACCCGCGCCTATCGCATACTGGTTGATGTGGTTGGCTTTGCCCCAGAAGACATCATTTTCGACCCGAATATATTTGCCATTGCCACCGGCATTGACGAGCACGATAACTACGCCGTCGATTTTATTGAGTCCATTAAAGACATTAAAGCCACTCTACCCCATGCGATGATTTCTGGCGGTGTGTCAAACGTCTCGTTCTCGTTTCGTGGTAACAACCCAGTCCGCGAAGCCATTCATGCGGTGTTTTTATACCACGCGATACAAGCGGGCATGGACATGGGTATCGTTAACGCAGGTCAGTTAGCCATATTTGATGACATCGACAAAGACTTAAAAGAAAAAGTCGAAAATGTGGTACTGAATTTACCTTGCCCCGTTGCCGACTCAAGCAATACTGAGCAACTACTAGATGTTGCTGAGCGTTTTCGTGGTGACGGCAAACAAGTGGCTAAAAAGGAAGACTTAGCTTGGCGCAGCCTGCCAGTTAATGAGCGCTTATCCCACGCCTTAGTGAAAGGCATTACTGAGTTTATCGACCAAGACACCGAAGAAGCGCGCGCCGCTGCCACCCGCCCACTTGATGTGATTGAAGGGCCATTAATGGATGGGATGAACGTGGTCGGTGACTTATTTGGCTCAGGCAAAATGTTTCTGCCGCAAGTCGTTAAATCAGCGCGGGTAATGAAAAAAGCCGTGGCTTATTTAAACCCATACATTGAAGCGGAAAAAGTTGAAGGTCAATCAAACGGTAAAATTTTAATGGTTACCGTTAAAGGTGACGTGCACGATATCGGTAAAAACATTGTCGGCGTGGTGCTAGCCTGTAATGGCTTTGAAGTGTTCGACCTAGGCGTCATGGTGTCAGTTGAAAAAATCCTCGAAGCCGTAAAAGAGCACAATATTGATATTATTGGTATGTCAGGGCTTATTACCCCAAGCCTTGATGAAATGGTACATAACGTCAAAACCTTCCACCGAGAAGGGTTAACCATTCCGGCGATTATTGGTGGTGCAACCTGCTCGAAAATTCATACCGCAGTAAAAATTGCCCCACATTATCCACATGGTGCAATTTACATTGCCGATGCCTCGCGCGCAGTGCCTATGGTGTCAAAACTGGTAAATAACGACACTCGCCAGCCCACCATTGATGCAACCTATGCTGAATACGACATCATGCGTGAAAAGCGGTTATCACAAACCAAACGCAAAACCATAGTGTCAATTGACGCTGCCCGTGAAAACCGCTGTAAACACGATTGGGATAACTACACCCCATTTAAACCGAACAAATTGGGCCGCCAAGTATTTGATGATTACCCACTAGAAGATCTAGTGGATCGCATCGATTGGACGCCGTTTTTCAGAAGCTGGGAGCTGCATGGTCACTTCCCTGAAATTTTAGATGACAAAATTGTCGGTGAAGAAGCCCGTAAGCTCTATGCCGATGGTAAAGCCATGCTTGCAACCATCATCAGTGAAAAATGGCTTACTGCCAAAGCGGTCATTGGCTTATTCCCTGCCAATACCGTCAACCATGACGACATTGAGCTATACACAGATGAAACACGCACCACGGTTGAAATGACCACCCATCACTTGCGGATGCAGCTTGAACGTGTGGGCAATGACAACTTCTGTTTATCTGATTTTGTCGCGCCAAAAGACTCAGGCGTCGCCGACTACATGGGCGGCTTTGCTGTTACCGCAGGCCACGGCATTGACGAACATATCGCCCGCTTTGAAGCCAACCACGATGACTACAACGCCATTATGCTTAAGTGCCTAGCCGACCGTTTAGCTGAAGCCTTTGCAGAGCGTATGCATGAACGGGTACGAAAAGAGTTTTGGGGTTACGCTGCAGATGAAGTATTGGATAACGAAGCCCTTATTCGTGAAAAATACAAAGGTATTCGCCCAGCACCTGGTTACCCAGCCTGTCCTGATCATACTGAAAAAGGCTTGTTATGGGATTTACTAAAACCCGATGAAACGATTGACCTTAATATCACTGAAAGTTATGCCATGTTCCCAACCGCTGCGGTATCAGGTTGGTACTTTGCTCACCCGAAATCACGTTACTTTGGGGTGACCAATATTGGCCGCGATCAAGTTGAGGATTATGCCAAGCGTAAAGGCATGACATTGGCTGAAGCGGAGAAGTGGTTGGCACCCGTTTTGGATTATGACCCTGAGTAAGAGTGACCCTGAATAGAGAGTGATGTTGAGTAATCACTGGTTACTCTTTATTAGGATTCCAAACTTCGTTTGGATGTAGATCGCAGGGTTCCACCCTGCACTGGCCAAGATGGGGATCAACAGCAATCCCCCTCTTGAATCACCCCTGCCGCCCCAACCAAGTTGTGCTTTCAAAGCGAATAAGCCTCATACTCCAATCCTCATGTTAAAAATAAGACCTAACGGCTCAGACGGGACATCCATGTCCCCCTGAGCCTTAGCCATCATCTGATAGGCAGGATGCCTGAATGTCTTGAAGTGCATGGATGCACGAGAAAGACCATGATGGCTATACGGTATTTTTATCTACGTATTTCAGCAACTTGGAATGGGGGTAGTTGGAGACTGCGGCGGTGTTTGGATTAGTTTATTCTGACCCACCATTAACTATGGGTGTCTATGTACTTACATCTCGTTACACAACGAACGGCTTATAGAAACTATCATGGTCGGAATCGTCAACACTTTCACCCCACTTATCTTTCAATGCCTTATTGAGCGATCTCTGCGTTAGATTGTAATCAGCATGATTCTTAAATGTGCATTTTTTAAGTAATGAAAAGTCAAACAGAGGAGTTAAGTCAAAGTCTTCAACCAAGGTATTGCCAAAGCCAAACCATTGTAGTTGTTGCATATGCCTAAATGCTGATAAGCTTCTAATTGGCCTACACTTAATCAGTTCAAGTGAAAAGATAGCATGACAGTTTTGGAGTGCGTTGTAAGACTCTATTGCTTTGGTACTGATGAATTCAAGACATCGAAGTTCTTTAGCGTCTAGCAATGCATTAATACAGGTTAATTTAGGGGATCTATCAATCATCAGCCACTGTAAATTTTGACACTGTAACCCATTAAGCGTCGTTAACTTTAGAGCATCGACTAGTCTTACTTTTTCAAGCTTTGATAGATTAGATAGCAGACTAAAGTCCACTTCTGACCAATTATTGATTCTTAACTGCTTCAAACTATATAGCTGACTGATTGAACTTTTAAAGCAGTTACCTTGAAACTGTAAAACCTCCAGCTTTTTAAAACAGCTAATGTCGAAATCAAGGTTTTTGTCACCACTTACTCTTAACACCTTCAAATTTTTAAGGGCAGCAAGAGACTTCCAGTCAACATTCTGCGCTGAAACCCTCAATTTTTGAATGCTATCGCTAAAGGAATGAATAAAACTCAGCGAGCCAAAATCACCAACATCTAATGTTAATGCTGTTATATTTCTATCTTTAATATCTGCCAGCAGCGCTTCAGTGACTGAGCCTTTTATATATAGATTAACTCCTTCTTTGTTATGATTATCTACATATAAGTCATGGACATTGGGAATTCTTGTTTTCATATTCATCACTTTCAAAAGTCTAATGTACTTTCTTACACTATCAAGTTGCGCACCGCTTGGCACGGTATTGAAGAAGAACCTCAGCTGATCTGAAACATTAGCATCTTCTGCAGTTACTTGGTATTGATATTGATTATTAACACTTGCCGTTGTTATCAACTTTTTCAAATAAGTGGGGCCAGAGTAAACTTAATCTAAACCCCATCAATTCAAATGAAGTCAGACGCTGGATAATTCCCCGTTGGAAGTTGCCGATGTGTATGCAGATAAATAGCGTAAACCTGACATGGATGTCAGGTTAGCTTTCGCGGGGCATGGATGCCCCATCGGAAACGTTAGCTATTTTCAAAATACACTGAGGATGACAACTTCGTCGGGGCTGCGGGGTGTTCCAAGAGGGTGTCGCAGTTCACACCCTTTTGGTCTGGTGTGGGCGAAGCGCCACGACTTACCTTGGCCGCAAGGCCATTAAAATCAACACGTGGCAACACGTGGGATCAGAGTAAACTAAATCCTGATCTCACCCAAATGAGTCTGACACGAAATAATCTCCCTGTTGGAAATCATTCGCTTTTAAGAATATTCGCTGGGGCGCTGCTGGATTGGGGATCCCTCAGACTCTGACCCAGCATATTTAGAGGTCATTTGGGATGCTGTTGAAAAAATGCATCAAAGTCGGCCTCCTGCAGATGTCACTTCCTACCCTAATAATATCACCACTGATTAAGCTATTTTTTTGTATTTGCGGTTTGCCAATTAAGAGTTAGCTAAACTCACTACTTAGGTGGTTAAAATGACTAACTGTTTATTTATCACACAGATGCAAATTAAATATGTTTTGATTTGCTTTTGATTAAAACTATTTAAAATCATTTTAAATTAGTCAGTTAAGCGATTATTTCAAACTTGGCACGCAGCTTGTAATAACCTAGGTGTACCCCATAATTGAAAAGGAAGACACCATGTTTAACTCAACCTCAAATACAAATTTAGTAGCTCGTTCAGCATCTACAAAAACTAACCGTACATTTAAAAAATTAGCGTTAATTGCCGTTATTGCAACAGCAAGTATTGGCGCTCAAGCGAATGAATTGAGTAGTGCTGATGTCGTGAGTGCATTAGAAACACGTTTTACTGAAGCAACCACAGAAATGCTACAAACTGCGAAACAAGAAATTACTTTGAATCTGCATAGTAAAATCGCAGAGCAACTATTTGAGCTAAGTACCTCTCTTGAGTTGACTGAATCAGTAACAGAGCCAGATACAGCATTAGTAAGTAATGAGGACTAATGAATGGATTTAATGATGTTACTTAATTTAGCAGACCCATTAACCACAATGCTTCTGCTTCCCGTTATCAGCTTTATTGTGTGTTCGTTGTTGATATGCGGGTTGCAGTGGTACCAATTTAAAAGCGTCAATGCTATTTCCAAAGAGTTTGTTTCACTGGAGATGGCGGGAGAAACAGCATGAACTTAACTGATGTAGAAAAGTGTTTAAAAGCAGATGACAGCCTAAATCTAATAATAATTTCGTAAATATGTAACAACCATTTTGTCTAAAAATCACTTAATAGCAGGTTCATACGCCTTGTTGACGTGCTTGTAATTGTTAATTCATCCTGTATAAACTTGAGCTTTCACAGTTTATAAAATCATTAGCACTGTGCTCAATTAAAAGGTCTAAATCGGAGCTCATAAATTCAAGGTGACACTGAAAGACATAAACAAAATCAGAATAACTAACTATTTACCTTGGGCAACCCGCACTGACCAGCCACACTTTTTATGCCTAACGTTTAGCCTTTTAGGTATCGGTTATTATTCTAAAATCGCAGCTTCATGGTTATCAATTGCCTGCCGCAGGCCTTCATGAAAGCACAGCTGTGATACGCTGCAAGTTCATCCAATAAAGCTCCGCCATAACAAATAACATCCATCATGTTAAACGGCCTGTTCGACATCCATACCTCTCGCCCAGAGCGTTTCGCACAGTGAAACTTCGCCATCTCATGGACGGTCACCGCCGCGCTTACACCTGATATTCTATCTCTTCGATTTAGGTTTATTTTAAGCAACGAAAAATTTCACTCTGAGCCTGAAAGATCCTAACGAATTTATTGAGTTATGGAAAAAATACTTTAAATAAGGTATTGTTTCAGAATTGAAAGCAATGTTGGCAATCGGTAGGCGAATGGTTTCAATGGTAGGGTGGCCCAGTTGGGATAACTCAACAAATATGTCCACCGCTCACAAAAATACCTTAAAAATAAATTTTACAATTACCATATTAATTAATAGCTAAAATTAATAAATTACGATCTATTTTATGCTAAAAAATTCAACATTGAATATTCAATAGTAAGCCCAATTATCGCTCTCTGGGTCATTATTTACATATTAAAATTAAAAGAGAAAAAAATGAAAAAAAGGAATATTTTCACATTTTCGGTCATGGCATTGTTTTGCTTTCATGCACCGACATTTGCAACAGGGTTAGATGCAACCTCTGCATCTAAAAATACTTCAATAGAGTCCACACAAACCTTCTTAAAACGTAAAGTTGCTATAGCAAGATTTTCCAATGAAACCCAAGCAGCAAACAGTTTCCTAGTTGACAGTTCAAACAATCGAATAGGTAAGCAAGCAGCTGATATTCTGAGTGCACGACTTGCTGATACAAATAAATTTATCATGTTTGAGCGCCTTGATAATGAAGAGGTCAACTCGGAGAACATATTAAAAGGTATAAGCGACAGCGGTGTTTCTGTTGATTATTTAATCGTTGGTTCAGTCAGTGAATTTGGCCGTTCAGCAGAAAGCACTACGGGTTTATTCTCCCAATCAAAATTACAAAAAGCATATACCAAAGTGAATGTACGCCTAGTTGATGTTGTAACAGGAAGAATTATAAGCTCTGTTGAAGGCGCTGGCGAAGCGACAACAGAAACGAAGAAAACCCTTGGTGCAGGTACTTCAGCTGCATTTGATCAAAGCTTGACTGACAAAGCATTGTCACAAGCCATTTCTCAAATGATAAGCAACCTCGTAGAAAACATGACGGCTAAACCATGGAAATCATTTTTCTTATCAAATGAAGATGGCACGTTAATCATTTCTGGTGGTGAAGCTCAAGGGCTTACAGCAGGAATGGAATTGGTCATTTACCAAAATGGAAAGCAAGTCAAAAATCCTCAAAGCGGTGGTGTGATTACTTTACCAGGGAAAAAAATCGGCAAGGTAACAGTCCAATCAACCTATGGTAACGATGAATTTGAACAGATCTCTTTTGTCGATATTGTTGAAGGTAGCATTACTGATGAGCTATCAAAATATTACCTTTCAGATAAATAACTCGAGGCTTTCATGAGAACACTAATATTTATTTTCCTAAGTTTTTTTCTAATGGCATGTGGTTCTAACGTCCAGCGAAGCCAAACAGGCCTAGAGCATGAACAGCAGGTCGTCATTATTGCAGATGTTTTAGTTGGCAATTCAATCACGGTAGCCAACATCAATAATCACATGATTAATGGCAGTGATTTAACCCCATATTCTACGGGTGTTGTAGGTGCTGCTGACGCTGAAGATGAAAACCGTCAAATCCTCATTATCAAATTAGATAAAGGTTCACATAAGTTGTTAATTAAGAACTCAGCTGGAACCATACTTTACTCTAAAGATATCTACCTTGCAGATGGTCAAGTACGAACCATCAGATTTTAAAAGGAAATCAATAAATGCTAACTAAAACAAAATATTTATTCATTATTGCCATAACATTCATGTTTACAGGCTGTGCTTCGGTAACCGAAAGTGGCTACTACTGGGGAAGCTATTCTGAAACTTATTATGAATACATTAAAGCGCCTTCAGAGCAAAGTGTCACCAACCATCTCAATGAACTCAATGACATTGTTAATGTGTCAGAGAAAAAAGGCTTAAAGGTACCGCCAGGGATATATGCAGAAATAGGCTACATTACTGCTAAGCGAGGAGACAAGGATAGCAGTATCAATTATTACCGCCAAGAAGCTGAATTGTACCCAGAATCCAAAGGCTTTATTGAACGTCTAATAACAGATCAAAAATAGGAATGAACATGCGCATATTAATTTCAATTACTCTTGTTTTTCTCATGACTGGTTGTGCAGCGACTACGACGACTAAGGAAGCTGCATTTCCCGAAATGTATTCTGATGTGAATCGTCAAACAATGTTAATCGTGCCCGTTATTAATGAAACAACAGCCGCTGAAGCACCAGATTTTCTAAATGCAACAGTTGCCCAACCTCTAGCCGATAAAGGCTATTATGTTTTACCTGTACCTATTGTAAGCAATATTTTCAAGGAAGCAGGAATCATTGATGGCACACAACTACAAGGGATCCCTTTTTCTACTTACAAAGATAAGTTTGGCGCTGAGTCTGTACTATTTATTAAGCTGAAAACATGGGAAACCAATTACATGGTCATTGCTGGCAATGTGACTGTTGGTATGGAATACGTACTAGTTTCAGCAGAAACAAATAACGTTTTATGGTCGTACCAAAACACATTCGTGTTAGATACTTCTGGCTCTTCAGGCAATTTAATTGCCGACATCATCGTTACAGCAATCGCCACAGCAGCAACTGATTACGTACCAGTGGCAAGACGGGTTCACGCCAACGCCGTAACAACTCTTCCTGTAGGTAAATACCACCCTAATTACTTAAAAGATGGAAAAGTAAAAAATGTTATCCCAGAACTCGCCACAGCCCCAGTAGAGAGATTCTAACGAGAGCCACAAAGTGACCAATCAATAGGTCGATATAGAATAAACATAGTTCCCTAAAACAAAAGGCGACCCTAAGGTCGCTTTTTTAATATTTAAATGCCAACCAAAGCCAGCTACCCTGCTTGAATGCTAGAAGAGTGATTAGATTGTTCGCTATTTTCAAAATACACTGAGGATGACTGATGTGAAGTGGTCAAGTTAATCACCTATCAAAAAAGCATTTGTAAATCCGCTAGCCTTTGCCTAGATACCTTAAAAGCTTATTAGATTTTGGCTTTATTTTCGTTTTGTGAACTATGCACCTTTGTTCAGCGCACACTTGTACCCATAATGCCTTATCAGCGATATTGACCATTGGAGTTTGCGATGCAACAGATTAATTGCCCACAGTGCAGCCAAAAAATCGACCTTAACCAAGTGACTTGCCCACAATGTCATGCCGCGCTAGGTTTAGATGCCCTCGGTGGCGTCGACCCAGATGTTCGCATCAAAAATCAGAAGCTTGCAATATGGTTTAGTGTGCTGTTTGGAGGCTTAGGTTTGCATAAATTCTATTTAGGTCAGTATCTCAAGGGTAGCTTGTACTTAGTGTTTAGCTGGACACTGGTGCCTATGGTAGCTGGCTGGGTTGATGCGATTCGCACCTTGAAAATGAGTCCATTTAGTTTTCAGCAGCGTTACTCACGTAAAGCGAGTCAGTACTCCGCTTAACTAAAACTAGCTTATCCTCCTAAATGAGTAGGGAGTTGCATATTGCTCCCTATTTATAAAACTCGATTTATAAAATCCTATTGAATAGCTTCCTATTAATAATGCCACAGTCTCGTGAGCTTTAATGATTTAAGACGTCAACGATGACATCGCTAAGCCACATTAACGCCGGGGATTTCTCATAGGTTTAGTGTGAAACTTCTTTTGCAAAAGGCTGAAAATCCCCCTTACTGGGCTGCTACAACAATATTCCAAGCTGTTTTACATTTTATCTATCACTTTTTAAGGTAGTCACTCACTTTATTCTTTTGTCATTAATGATAACTTTAGCAACCAAGAACCACTACCCAACAGAAATGAGAATGACCATGAACACCAAAGAGCGCATTTTTCACAGCGTATTATTTGAAGCGATTGCTTTAGCATTTGTTATCGGCGCCGCAACTTTATTTACTGATGCGGGCCCAAAGTCTGCTACAGGCTTAGCGGTAGGCTTATCGCTAATTGCAATGAGTTGGAATTATGCATACAACTTAGGCTTTGACCATATATTTGGTCATAACCGTAT
The DNA here is from genome assembly GCF_041469265.1 of Shewanella sp. 10N.286.51.B2. Taxonomy (NCBI): domain Bacteria; kingdom Pseudomonadati; phylum Pseudomonadota; class Gammaproteobacteria; order Alteromonadales; family Shewanellaceae; genus Shewanella; species Shewanella sp. 10N.286.51.B2. The sequence goes on along the minus strand of NZ_JBFRKH010000009.1, from coordinate 44,273 downwards.
TAAACGCACCCTTAAAATGCGCTTAGGTCATGGTCTAGGTTTTGAGTTTGGTCTTATTTTTGCCACACAGCCCTTTATGATGTGGGTGTTGCAGTTAGATTTCTGGACGGTGTTTATGATGAACATTGGCGTGGTGGTATTCTTCTTGATATACGCGATTATATACAATTGGTGCTATGACCAACTTCGAGCGCGTATTGTCTCCGCTCGCGCTGCAGCCAATAATGCTGCCGTCAGTTAAGCTAGCCCAGCTTTAGGTATATGAAACGATACTTAGGTTAATCCCAAGTTCGTCAAATAAAGCAATGATACTAGAGTGACAGTCTATATCGGCGTTAGGTGCTAGGAGTTAAGAATTAAGAATTAAGAGATAGAATCTAGAGTCAAGAGCGACAGAGTTCGCTCTTAACCTCATGCTGAAAGATGCACTGAATAGGCTTAACAGTCCGTTTTGATTAATGTTCCCGCAGTGTTAATAGCGCCTGTTACGCCATCTAAAATGACGATATAGGCATCTAACTCGACACATGCGATGAAGAATAAACTTTATTGTTATTGAACCTCAGTCAGTGGCATTTCTAGCGCCCCACCATTGCCTGCTTTAACCACCTTATAAACACCAAGGGTACATATTGGCAGCACATAAACACATGCAAATCCGTAAGACATCAAGCTGTAACCTTTACCTATGAGATCGACAATGCCTATGGTGCCAAGCAATGCAGCCAATGACACTGTACCGAAGGCGATGAGCGCTCTTAACCAAGGCTTTGCATTAGCCTCATCACTGGTGGCAGGGATACGTTCAATAACACTTTGCACTAAGCCGACACCGGTTTCGATAAGCGTGCCAAACAAAGCGATGATAAATAGCATTAACAGCCAATCGGGGGCAAATTGCTGGATCATCCAATAATTGGGCAGCGGTTTATCTAATACATCAGGATAGCCAACGCTGTAACTTAAGTGGAACAGCAACGCCGGGATCATAATAGCAACTGCGGCAATCGCAGCTGACACGAAAGCCTGCTGCCGAGTTACAATATCGCGGGTAGAAAATAATAACCCTGGGGCAATCGCCAAGTTATACATCGCATACAATGCGCCGCCAAACCACCAGCTTGGCTCAATATCCGTTAGCGCAGTAGCGGCTAATAAATCCGTATCAGATTGGCCAACCACAATGACGAAATAAGTAATAAATACCCCGTACATCAGCACTGACCACAAGGCTAACGCCTTCTCAACCACCAGTCGCCCAAAAAGCACAAACAAAGCCACCAATATTGGCATTAAAATTAGCCCTATTGTGGCAGGCACATCAAAGCGCTCTTGCAAAGTGTTACCCGCAGCGGCGCTCACCACCCCCAGCACTAACAAAAACAGTAAGATGTATAAGATTTCAAATACAACCCAAAAAGGCCCAATTAATTTCTTAAAGAAATGGCGATAATCATAAACCTTAAACACCCGTGCAAATTCAAAGGTTATTCCTAATACTATTGCAAAAATTACCGTTGCCGTGCATATGGCTAATACGCCTCCCATTTGGCCGTATTGGGTAAAAAACTCGATAACCTCTCTGCCCGTCCCATAACCACCACCAATAAGCACTGACAGAAATACCGCTGCGGGGATAAAATAAATCTGTATTACCTTAATCATGTTTGAGTCCATTATTATTTTATGAGTCAGTTGCAGCTGACTTTCTCCGTCTTAAGTTCAACTTTGTTATCGAGTTCTCGTTAGCACAAGAACTGCTAAGCTAAATTTTTATTATTTTTTAATCACATATTTTAAGGTAAACGTCATTTAACCTTTATGCAACAACTAGCGTTATTGATAAAAAGCTTAATCTGCGAGACAGTCTGTAACCCTCCCTTGAACTCAATAATTTTGAAGCTAGTCTGCTAAAACGATGGCATGTGGAGTATGGCGTAAGGTGTGTGGGTTAAGGTTTATGGAGTAAAGATTGAGGAATAAGTTTGTTCAGCCCGAAATACGAAAGCGATTGTATGAAAAGAATACCTCAGAAAACGCTATCGTCCTGCTTGTTATAAGTTTGCGGTCATAGCGCTAAATTAACCGCAAACTTGATTACGGCCGTTATTTTTAGCTTGATACAAAAGTTCATCAGCTTCATTAATGAGTGCGCGTAAGCTTTGCTTCGTATAACAACTCACCCCACAGCTAATGCTAAGATGAACAAGTTGCGAGTCGAGTTTAATTGGCGTTGAAGCAACAGCCTCACGAATATCGTTAGCAATGACGAGCATGTCATGTTTAAAATCGTGCTCATCATTAGAGCGGCTAGCAACAGTATCGCTAAGAGGCGCTTTGATTAACATAAGAAACTCTTCACCGCCCCATCGAATTACTGTGGTTTCAGGCGAATTTGATTGCTTAATAATGGCAGCGATATGTTGCAAGGCCAGATCTCCAACGCCATGACCGAATTGATCATTTACACGTTTAAAGTGGTCAACATCCAGCATGATCACCCCAAACTCAATTTCGCCATTTACCGCTAATACCATGTTTTCTACCGCGATAGCCGCGCCTTCACGGCGATTATAAAAGCCTGTTAAGTAATCAAAAGTGGCATGTTGAGTCAATTTGGCTTCTAAGGCTTTTTGTTCGGTTACATCGAATATTACTCCGATTAAACCAGCCACATTACCTTCCGCATCAAAAAAGCTGGTTTTGTGAAATTTTACAAACACAATATCTCCGCTATTGGTGCGAATTTCTTTTTCATAAATTTGCACCCCAGGATTATCAAACAAGGCTTGATCCGCTTGTTGGTAACTATCCGCCAAGGCTTTATCAAACAATTGATATACGCTAAACCCCACCAGTTGTTGTCTCGATATTTTTATGAAGTCTTCAAAAGCCCGATTACAGCCCAAATAAACCCCATTCACATCTTTGTAAAAAATCGGCACCGGAAGCGTATCAATCGTAAACTGCAAAAGAGGGTTATCCGCGCTAAAAAACACCAATAAATCGTGTGGAGCTAAGGGGTTTGTTAAGGCCATATCTACTCACTAGTAAAAAATCATGCTCTTTGAGTATAGACATGTTAGCTAACACTTTCCTCAAGCCTGCAATTAATGGCAATTTAGCAGTCCGTTAAAAACTAAAATGTTTAGGGCTTATTTATGGGCAACTATTAGAGGGGATGTCAGGGGACAAAATGAATGATTAGAGTGTCACTGGATAATTAAAATATAATCATTAACAACAAAACTCAGGGGGATCTGACTGTGACTCCCCTGATCGCTTAGCAATGTTCAACTCGCATATTTAAAAGTGGTACTTTACCAATAAGCTAGTCACATTTTGATTGGTATTAAAGCCCGAGCTGCTCTTAATACCGTACTTGTTTTTCCAATAGTCATATTCAATACCCACATAAAGTGCACTATCTCGCATACCGACTTGCTTACCTAAATCATATTTAAGTTGTGGATTGAAATGAAAGTTCTTTTCATAACTGCCATCAGAATCAACTACCCAATCAATAAAACCATCAAATACGATATTTGAATCGCCTACAGGCCAGGTGACTTTCCAGGCAGGGGTGATTTGCCAAGTATCACCATCGCGGCCATCGGGGAAGCGGCGATACATATTAAGCTGAAAAAAATCAAAACCAGGAATGGCTAAATCAATACCTGCACCAATTAAAAATGATTCAACATCGCCTTCGCCAAACTCAACGGTGGTTGCTAGCAGTACATCTTTAACAACCCCCATTTCAACCGGTTCACCAAGCATTTTACTGAAGCTAAAGCGCGGGCTAAATTCACCATAATAGGCGCTTTTACCGTTTAAAAAGTCTTCTTCACCATTGTATTTAGTGAAATCGACAAACATAAATAAATCGCCAACACTCCAACCGCTAACATGTTCAAAAGTCAGTGTTTGTTGAATTTCAGGATTAACCTTAAAGTCGTCACCATATAGGTAAGTTAAACTATTGTCTTGCCACTGAACCACGTCATTGGCAGCAGCAAATGGTGCGTAACTCGCTAACAAGGCTATAAGCAGGCGTTTCATATTACATCCTTTTAAATAAGTTTAATTGATATAAGCCATTAAGCGATTGGCCTTGAATGATTTAAGCATTAGTGCAATAGGTTTCTCATAAGGTAACAGCGTATTATGATCCTTGCTGTGATAACAATTTTATCGCTTTCGAGTCGATATCAGAGTGTCTATCACAAGCGACATCAATAGTAATGCAATAACAACGGTGGAGATTATGCCAGTAACCTTTTAGATCCTTAAGTGTTACATTGCCAAATTGCTTGATAAGTGAATTCTGAATCAAGGACGTTTAAACTTGCTGCATTCACTGAAAAGGAATTAGATTTTGTCGGCCAATAAATCTTACCAAGATTAAAACAGCTATCCCCATAAGTGACTCAATATAAAATGACGATTGCGCGGGCGAAAGTTCTGTCACAGCGACTGAACACAGAGAAATGATCATTTAATGCTTCTATAGTTTGTCTAATACAAGTCAGCTATATTTATACTTCTAACTCATTTACCTCACATCATTTGCACCACTCATTCTGCCCCGACATTCCAATAAGGTCATTCAATGGAAAAGCTAAAAGCATTATTAAGTACCGTGTGGCGAGTAATTAAAAGCCTAGTGTTCATTACAGTTTAGGCTTCTTAGTTATCGGCGGCTTTATAGCGGGAGTCATATTTGGGGGGCGTTTAATACTGCATTGGAAATGTCGAGCACTGAAGAATTCTGTAGTAGTTGTCATCAAAATGTTTACGAAGAAATGAAACCTACCATTCATTTCACTAATCGCAGTGGCGTAAGAGCGACTTGTCATGATTGTCATGTGCCCCATAAATGGACCGATAAAATTGCACGAAAAATGCAAGCGTCTAAAGAAATATGGGCAGACTTAGTCGGCACCATTGATACCCCTGAAAAATTTGAAGCAAAACGTCGTGAGCTTGCTGGACATGAATGGCGTCGATTAAAAGCCAATAACTCACTTGAATGTCGAAATTGTCATGAATACGATTATATGGACTTCACTCGCCAATCAGATAGGGCAGCTAATATGCACTCAAAGTATTTAGAGAGCGGCGAACAAACCTGTATTGATTGCCACAAAGGTATTGCCCATCAACTACCAGATATGGAAGGCGTAGAAGGCTGGTAACTTTATCCTCCAAAGACGGTTATATATTGCGATAAGATGAACATGTATGACCACCGTATACCAAAGGTATATCACCAAACACACTGGAATATAGGTAATCATTGCCGTTAATCATATAGAACAGCGCAAATTAAACACGACGCCACTATCTCGACAAGTAGATAAACAGTAAACCCACTTTAGGGGGGCTAACTCAGTTTCATTTCGGCAATACTGGGTCGAGAAAGTCTGGTTAATATCCGATAAAGATAGATAACCACAACACATAAAACCGCCCCTATCATAAATAGCCACGGGCCTCCGAGTAGGTCAAGAATGATCCCTCCTCCTAACGGCGCCATGGCAAAACCAATTTCACTAAATGAAGCTGCGCCAAAGTAGGCACCTCGAAGGTGTTGCGGCGCTAATCGATCAATATGCACATTCATGGTCGGAAATAAAATCGTCTCAGCAAGACTCATCACCACCACGGCCCCTATCCAGCCCCAAAATAGGTCTACTGGATTTAAAGCTAGCCAAACTTGGGAGCACATTAATAGAATTAACCCAAATTGAATTCGCTGAATTAAACTATATTTAGCCATCAGTTTTAATAAGATAAACTGCGTAGAAATGATCACTAATGCATTGGTAAAAATCATACTCGATATCAAAGCCAATAAATCAGGTGCCCCTGCGCGAGTTAAGTATTGAATCAACGAGCTGTCCATTTGCGAGTAGATGAACATGCATAAAGTATTGGCCAATATTAGACATTGAAACAATTTATCTTGTTTTAAAATGGCAAAAACTTGCTGGCGAGTCTCTTTTGCAACAGGCTTTGTTACACCCGAATGAGCCTCTTTATCAGCGGTATTTATAGCGGAATCAATATTTGATTGATGACTAAAACCCCAATAAAGCATTATCAGTAACACCACAAAGGCACCGGCTGTTATATAAAAACTCGATTGCTTACCCGTTAGTCCTAACCAAATGCCAAGCATAGGCCCAACAGCGCAGCCGACATTGACGATGAAATACAATGATTGCATCGCCAATTCCCGTGTTTGCTTATCATGGATTATGTCACCGATAACGGCAGAGGTGAGCGGTCGCCATATCGAGGTCGCGATTGAACATAAGGTCATCACCACCACATAACCATTAACGCTGTCGACTTGTGCTAGCAATGAAAATGAAATGATATAAAGCACACCAGTCATGTACATCAGTTTGTGCCGACCAATACGATCTGACAATGCACTACCGATAAAACTGGTGAATACAGACACCAATGCAGCACTGGATAAAATCAATCCCACTTCTGTGGCACTTAACGCAAACCTGTCATATAAAATGACCGCGAGAAACGGCCACACCATATAATAGCTGCCACGAGTAATAAACGAGCCAAACAACAATATCCACATGAGTAATGGAAACTGCTTAACACGGGCTATAGAAACATCGCTTTGCATTGTAAAACCTTTAAAGGAAAGCCTAAAAGAAGTGATCTTGACCAAATCTAAAGAGTTGGCGCCTTTAAAGCAACAATTGCGTAACAAGATGCGCTGGTTATTACGAATACAGCCGTGTTTGCATAGCGGACTCTAAAATGGTCAAGCATATTAAAAATAATAAAGAGCAATTCTATTAAATTAAGCTGAACGCCTAGGGGCATGATGAAAATAGCTTAAAAACTTAAGCTTATTTATCCCTTCCATCGACAGTTTATAATGACCAATAATTGACACTAATGGGGGATATTGTTAATTTACTTGTCAGTGACGAAGTGAGGCTTTAATTGCATAGTTTTAAATGCTTAAACCTTATTTTGCTTAATGGATTATAAACACACAAGGGAATGCCCAATGAAAAAAATACTGCTATGTGCATGTATATTAGCTATGACTGCCTGTAAAACTACTGATATCCGTAATATTGCTGACTCAGTTTCAGACATTGCCGGAGCGGCACAAGGTAACTCAACGAGTGTACCAACTAACCAAGCTTATTCGCACCCGACTCAGCAATACGCAAAAACAAGTCAAACATTCCGTATAACCAAACCGACAAAAATGAACCCTGAAATTGGTCAAATTCGTCCATTACGCACAGAAAAAAACCCTCAAGGCATGACCAAGGTTCGATTCGAAGCCTATCACCTTGATAGTGGCGCGCCGATGCAGAGCAATCAATACCTTTATCAGGTTTCAGCCGAAGGGTGGTTAAGTGAAGAACCATTCGTGAACTTTAATTCAAAATTAGTCACCATCAATAGTGGTAATTACTATATCAAGGCACAGGCCGATACCGGTAAATTTTATGCTTCTGGAATGGTGACTTTAGAGCGCGGCGTAACCAATATTGTTAGTTTTGATCTTCAATAAGTAAATTTAAAAATTGGCGGGTATTAAGTCCTTTCAAATTAGGCCTTATTTTATCAATCAACAATTTTGCCAAAACTTGAGCTTGTAACAATAAATGACTTACAAGCTTAGAAAAATCATTTAAGGGCTAATACCTTTTCAGCCCTTACATGATTCAATTCATTAAACCACTTTAATTTCAGCAATCATTGCTACATGCTTCCCACAATTGCGCCGACATTCATTAGCAAAAAAGTGCAAAAATCAAGCTTTCAGCACTAATGCCACTTGGCTAAACTCAATCCCCTGCCAACCATTAAGCATAAATTGTCGAATATTTTGATGATCTTTTCCCTCAGGCATGGCTAATACATCAGCATAGAATTGGCCAAACAAGCGCAGCGTTTGAGGCTGGGTTAAATGGTGAATTTGCGCAAACGAAAACACCTTACAAGAACCTGAGTTTTCGCCAGCGTCATTAGCTTGTTTACCATTAGTAAAAGCGCTTGGAGTGAAATCATAGTGAGCATCGATGATTGCCATCGTGTCTTCAAAGCGAACGGGTTCAGCAGTTGTTTGAGACAGTGTTTCGATAAAGCTAACAACATCAGCTTGAGTATTTGTCAGTTCAGTCATGTTAAATCCTGTATTGCTGTCATAAACAGTGTGAAAAATCCTATAAACATCATATAAAAAGATTAACCAATCGTCCTTATAAAATGTGTAACTTACTCATCCAGCAGCAAATGACCCACTTTCACCCAAATAAGCGTATCTTGTTCAACATAAGGATTATGCTGACTTAAATGTGGACTGCGGATCCAAGTGCCTGCAGGATAACGACCTAATTCATCAATAAACTCACCGCTAATAACGTAAATTTCTTCACCACCAAAATGACGATGAGGCTGAAATTGGCAACCTGCAGGCCAAAAAACTAAGGCTGTCGATTCGGTAAGATGTTGATGCAGCGGCATCACCTTTAAATCACCTTGCCCAGCAGACCATGGTGTATTGTTAGTATCGATACGAATTTGAGCGCTATCGGAGGCTTGAAATTGATGTAGCTTTACCAGTAACTCGCAGCCTTGTTCACTAAATGGCGCATGACTAAAGCCTTCAGGGTTACGAATATAACTGCCAGCGGGATAATCGCCGCTTTCATCTGAAAATATCCCACTGAGTACCAGTATTTCTTCACCTAAAGGATGCGGATGCGATGAAAAACTTGCTCCAGCGTCATACTTCACCACACTGGTCGCATGACCACGTTCAGCTTCTTCTCTGGCCAATCTTTTACGCCATACCCCTTGAGCTGGGCTTTTATCCCATTGAAGCTTATTGGTATCAATAACAACCCGCTGACTAAAGTCCATGTTAAGCATAGTGATTTCCTGCTGAATTTATATATCAGTGTAATAGGACTTAAACGAAATAAATAGCTAACAAATCATTAGCTGATAAATGAATAGCAGGGAAATAAAAAACCTGCACTATCGCTAGTGCAGGCTTTGAGGGAGTTTCAGATAATTTCCAGCTAAGTGATAAAGTTAAGCTGAAGTGTTATCGCGACTTCAATACTGTTTAAACGCCGCTATTATTAAAAGGCATTATTATTTAAACGGCACTATTATTTAAACGGCATTATTATTTAAACGGCACTGGACGCGGTGTATTCGCATTTGAAGGCGGTAAAATCGGCAACATAATTTGTGGCTGCTCACCGGTTAAACTGTTCAAAAACTCAACCATTTGTGCAGTTTCTTTAGCTGACATTTTTTGCCCTAGTTGAATGTCGGCCATGGTATTAACCGCTTCATCTAGGTTCCATACGCTACCATCATGGAAGTATGGGTAGGTAAGATCAATGTTACGTAAGGTTGGTACTTTAAAGACGAACTTATCAGCTTCTTTACCGGTAACCCCTTTACGCCCTTCCGCTGGATTGTCTGTGTGGAATGGTTTAATTAAGCCCATTTTCATGTACATAGTGCCGCCAACCGCTGGGCCGTTATGACACGCGACACACCCTTTGTCTTTAAATAACTGATAACCCGTTTGTGCATCTGCAGAGATGGCTTTTTTATCGCCTTCTAAATATTTATCAAATGGGCTATTTGGCGTCACTAAGGTTTTTTCGAATGTCGCTATGGCATCTGTAATACGGTCGATGTTGACTTCATTTGAACCATAAATGTCATTAAAACGCGCAACATATGCAGGCATTGAAGCGATAGTATCTACTGCTAAATCATGGGTATAACCCATTTCTTTTGGATTATCGATAGGACCTGCAGCTTGCTCTTTTAAGGTTGCAGCGCGGCCATCCCAAAATTGCGCCAGCATATAATCAGCGTTTAAGACTGTAGGCGAGTTTATTGGACCTTGTTGCCACTCATGACCAATTGAGGTCGGCAGTGCATCCACACCACCAAGGGACAAGTTATGACATGAGTTACATGAGATAAAACCAGACATTGATAGACGTGGCTCAAAGAAAAGCATTTTACCTAGCTCAACTTTTTCAGGCTCGGTGATCACCGCAGGCTTAATGACTTCAATGGGCTCACTGGCCTGAGAAGTTGAAATAGAAAAAATCGAAGCTAGCATTACAGCAACGGTGGTCAGCTTAGTCATAATAAATAACCTTGTTCATAGTATGGTTTAATGGCAAGCATCTTAATTGTTCTATATCTTAGGTTAAAACGGTAAAATCCGATTAAGTCCATCGCAATCGCAAATTCTATTTATGCGGCTTAAGTCACTGTTTATTTTTAAAAATAAGATAGGTTAACGAACCATTCGATTAAATTAAACCTGCACACCACCAATAGCGATTAAGATTGCTGTAGATCACATCCTTTTGTATCAAACACTGCGCCAATATTGATACAAATGACTTTTTACAGGTGTAATATCGCGATAAAAAATGCAGCTTATTCTTGCCTATTAAGCTCCATCACTCCTTAAAGCTGATTTTCTCGCCCATATGGCTTAGCTATATTATTTACCGAAGTTAAGTATATAGGGATTTACTGACGCATATGGCAATACACTTATAACTCTTGAGTGTAACGATTCGTGTAACTGCCAGTTAATAAATCAGCCAACAACGTACCTGCTATGGCTTAGCATTTGTTATACTTAACCAAATTTATTACTTACCATTGGTAGATTGCCACCTCAGGATGTTGATATGACCCAAGACGAAATGAAAAAAGCCGCTGGATGGGCTGCACTTAAATATGTTGAAGAAGGTTCAATTGTTGGTGTTGGAACAGGTTCAACGGTTAATCACTTTATTGATGCGTTAGCGACAATGAAAGATGACATTGAAGGCGCCGTATCAAGCTCTGAAGCCTCAACCCAAAAACTAAAAAGTTTAGGCATTGAAGTATTTGATCTCAATAGTGTCTCAGATCTATCTGTGTACGTTGATGGCGCTGATGAAATCAATGACCATATGGACATGATTAAAGGCGGCGGCGCGGCATTAACCCGTGAAAAAATTGTCGCGGCTGTGGCTAAAAAGTTTGTTTGTATTGTTGATAATACCAAGCAAGTTGAGATTTTAGGTGAGTTTCCACTGCCTATTGAAGTGATCCCAATGGCGCGCTCTTACGTTGCTCGTGAATTAGTAAAATTAGGTGGCGATCCGGTTTACCGTGAAGGTGTCGTCACTGACAATGGTAATGTAATTTTGGATATGTACAACTACCGCATTCTTGATCCTAAAACCTTAGAAAAGCAATTAAATGATATTGTTGGTGTGGTCACTAATGGTTTATTTGCTAACCGCGGTGCTGATGTATTGCTGGTTGGCAGCCCAGATGGCGTTAACACGATTGTCGCCAAATAGTCCTAAAGGCTAGTTGCTTAAGTCCGGTAATTAAAGTTAATCGCACTGATAAAATGCTCAATTCACCATTGGGCATTTTTGTTTTTATAACCATAAAGCCCTTAAAGTTGTGCCAAGCCCCTATCCTACTTGCTTCCACTTAAAATTTTCACTTTAACCTTTCACACCTAAGCTTACTCAAGCAGATGCTTTTCAGCATTTTGACTCCCCATGGTAATCAAAAAAATATTTTATTTAATCAAGTAAACCTTTTAGCAACTTGCTAATGTCTAATCTAGTAACTCACATCACATTGGAATAATTGGTGAACTTAACCTCAAGCAATATCACAGACATTGATAATCAACTCAGCAGTAATACTCGCGCTGCTGAAGCTGGTGAAATCAATAATGCCTGCTTAGATGACGCTTTAGTGGCGAAAGCTAAGGGCGGCGATAAAGCAGCGTTTAAGCTACTTTATCAGCGCCATCAAGGCCGTGTGTATGCAATTTGTTTGCGTTTAAGTGGTAGCGCTGATCATGCCGATGAAATTTGCCAAGACTGCTTTGTCAGATTATGGCAAAAGCTAAATCAGTTTAATGGCGATAGTCAGTTTACGACTTGGTTATATAAGCTGTGTGTCCACCAAGCTATTAACAGCATGAAAGCAAAGCAAAGCTTTTGGCATCGATTTTTACCAGAATCGAGCTTGAGTGAGCATCATCAAAGTCTCAGCGAAAATCATCAAACGCAAAACGGCCATCAAGAGTATCACCGCCTTGATAAATTAATTATGCAACTGCCACAACGCACCCGCGTGGTGTTTGTACTGTGCGCAATTGAAGGTTATCAACATGATGAAGTTGCGCAGATTTTGGATATTGCCGTTGGCACCAGTAAAGCCCAATACCACAGAGCAAAGCAGATGCTACAGGAGATGTTGGCATGAAAAATAGCAATCAGCAGCAACAATTAACAAGGCTTATTGATAGCTTGCCAAAAGAGATCTCACCAAACAAAGATCTATGGCAAGACATTGAGGCGAAAATAAGCGCCCCAACAAATTCTTCAGTGCCAGCAAAGCAAACTGATGCTGCAACTCAGTACCGCAGCGCTAACTCGCAATACTGGCGACATCTTGCCGTTGCCGCCAGTATTAGTTTTGTATTGGTATTAGGCTGGCTATTAACAAGCCCTACAGCACAAAAGCCAAGCCTTGAGCCTATCACCGTCACAAATGCCCTTAGCAATCAGTCTACTGAAGATTTAATTGCCTTGGTTGATCAAATAGCCCTGACCCATCAACAGCAAATTAATGGCTTTGATGACAACAAATATACTGTTGGCATGCAGCTTGATGACCTTACTAATCCATTCAATAAGGGTTATAGCGAATTGCAGCTTGCATCAAAAGAGATCCAAAAAGCCCTTAAAAGCGATCCCAATAACAAGCAAGTGTGGGATTTATGGTTATGGGTAATGAAGCGCGAAATACAGCTGTTACAACAGCAACAACGCACCCCAATTAACACGACTCCATCGACTCAAGGAAATTCCATATGAACAATCAAACTAGTCAGTTTATCAGCCGACTTATCATTGGCGGCAGCCTGCTATTCACAACAACACTCATGACATCAACAATGGCCTTTGCAGCACAATCCGTTGAACAAGAAATGACGGTTAATGCGAAACCACAAATTGAGCTAAAAGTGCAGCGCGGCAAAGTAGAGATCATCGGCTGGGACAAAGACCTCATCACAGTATCCGGTCAGTTAGATGAATTGTCTGAAGGGTTTATCTTTGAGCAAAAAGGCAATCAAATCACTATTGAAGATAAGCTACCCAACAGCTATCGGGGTCATGATGAAGATGGCTCAAATTTAGTCATCAAATTACCCATAAAGCTAATGCTTGAAGCTGAAGGGGTTTCAGCAGATTACAAGATTGAAAATCTGTCAGGCGAAATAGACTTGGCATTAGTCAGTGGTAACTTAAAAGCTAACCACATGGATGGCGACATAAAACTACAAACAGTGTCAGGCAATATTGAGTCAGACAAGCTCAATGGCAAGCTTGAATTAGAAACCGTTTCTGGCGATATCAAGGATAAAAGCTCTGCAGGCAAAGCTCAGTATCGCCTCGTCAGTGGCGAGTTAGAGTCTAAAGATAACCAAGTCACTAAGCTTAGTATCGATCAAGTATCAGGTGATATTGAAGGCAACTTTAGCGCGGTAGAAAAAATCAAAATTGTCAGTGTCAGTGGCGATATCGACATCAGTTTAAGCGCCAAAGTCACTAAGGCATCATTTGATACGGTTAGCGGTGATGTTGAAGTCAAATTCACTCAAATGCCTAACCTGACATTTGAAATTGATGGTGGCCCAGGTGGCGATATTAATAACGAATTAACCGATGATAAACCGCTAAAAACTAAGTATTCAGCAAGAGAAAGCATCCAATTTACAACCGGCGATGCCACAGGTAAATTTAGCGTTAATACCATAAGCGGCAATATCGAATTGAAGTAGCGTTTTTATCTTCATGCTGCAGTTACAGGCGCTAGCATGGGGATCTTAAGTCTGATATTACTCGGCACATTAGGCGCTAAACGTCGCCGTAAACTACACTAGGATAGCATTCCAAACTAGTGCTTGGGCCTTCTACAAAGAAGGCCCTTTTTTTTCATTTAACGCCAGCTCACAACCTAACCCGAATAGCAGCTATAAACCCGTCGAGATTGTGACAATTCACTCGTATAACATAGTCATTCGTTTTACATAATCACTCGTATTACATTGTCACTCGTAGCGCTAATAATTCTGACAACCTTGTATAATCTAAAATAATCATCTTGCCTCTGACTAAATCAATATAGCCATCTTCAGCCAACTTATTGAGTACTTCATTGACTCGAGGGCGACTTACATTGGCAATTTCACTCAGTTGCTGCTGGGTGATTTTTAGTTCAATAACGAGCAAATCAATCATGCGTTTAGCACGTACTAATTCTAATAAAAAATGAATGATACGTTCTTCAATACCATAAAATGACAAGTGCATACCTTGAACCAGTTTAGGGGTATTACGGCGCATAATGCTATAAATAAACTTATAAATCTCAGGGTTAATGTTAGCTAACTCAGTGAGTTCACATTTAGGGAAAAACAAGCTGTTGATCGGTTCCAGTTCATTGGTATAAAGACTAATTTTAGGGAAAATCTCAACCGCTACAGCCCCAACCCACATTTCTTTACCAAATATAAAACTCGCTAAAGGGCGGTTATCAGCACTGGTGGTGGCAAATGTACCCAGACCATCGATACAGTAAAAATACCCCCGTTCACTGTCATCAGCCAGTAGGTTACTGTATTTCTCAATGCCTTGATCATCGACAGCAATATCCATGATCTCAGCTTTGGTTCTTTCGCTCAATTCACAGGGCCAGTTTATTTGTTTACGTAACGCGAGTGTCATTTATTCTCCAGTCAAACATTTCAGCAAGCGTTAAGCAGACATAACTTGTTTAAAGCTATTAAGCATTGAGCGATCTGTACGTGCTTTTTTTAATTTTCTAATACTTTCTTTTAATGATTGCTCTGCCAAGCGGCCAAATACACCATCATATTCTTTTTCATCAATTTCTTTTTCTGACTCAGCCTCATCTGCAATTTCTTGGGCAACACGGCTTAACTGCATCCACGCATTGGCAATATAAAAACCATGAAACTCCGCCTTGGGCAGTAATTTTTGTGCACTCGCAGGCATTGCTTGCCAGCTTTTAGCAAATAACTCAGCCTTGTCTTCAATTAGCTCATTAAACAAACCTTCATAAGCCTCAAGTAAAGTCTCTGGTAATTTATCCATCGGCAGCACTTTATTAGCGACATTAAAAGAAATCTGCTTTGCTGTTGCTTTATACTCTTCGCTTAGTTGACTCATTAGTTTGTTCTCTATTTCAATGATTAAGTTAGCGCCATGAATTCATGTGATTAACGCAGTTTGAGTAACTAAGTCGCATTAACAGCACTTAAAATGGCACAGGCATAAGGTTTCTATCGCAGAAAATACTGCCATTAAACCTTTAAGCTTTATGTTATTTAGCAACAGACTAGTATAAACGATATTATCAACGCCTTTATAGGTTATAGACATATATATTGGTTGTTTTTGTGAAGCTGCAAATACCTACCCAGTCAATAATGTGATCTTATCCAGTTAGATTAAAAGTGGCCCGTTAAACACATAAAATGAATGCAAACAACTTGACTCATGAATGATGATGCTTTTAACATTTATCGACTCTTTTTAAGGTGTTTTCACTATGGTAAACACAGTTAACGAACTATATTAGCAACAGCTATTTTTAAAAGATGAAATAAACAATTAATCAGATTACCTCACAGTGCATTTAAACAAAAAAACGCGAGTAAATATTAACAAAAGCACAGGCTGAAGTGTTCTTTGTGTGACACATACTTATTTATTTACCCTTTTAAACAGAAGCTTAGCCATAACAGCGCTACTTATTCAGCTTTGATTGAACAAACCAAAATTTCTGTCATAATGTTGTGAAGCCAGTAAGTTAAATTAGCAATCTTTGATATAGATCTTATCTCTTTTTTTATTAACTTTTATGCCTGCTTAACGATTTATGCAGCTTTACGTAATTCGACATACCTAGATAGCTGCACCAGCAATAGTTACCAAGCTGATAACAATAAGTTAGTAAAGTTAAGTAAATTTATTGATACTCACCTGCAGAAAAAAGATATTATTGATCCTAGTGGCTAATTGAACTTTTTATATTGTTATCAAATACTAAATAATAAAATACAAAAATATTAATTCAGGGAAAAGTTGCATGGCCGATATTAAGCAAAGCGGCCAATTTTTAACCTGTAGCCTAACAATAAAAAGCACTGAGCACTGTTTTGCTCAAGTTGATTAGCACTTTTGTAAAAGTTGTGCTTAAAAGGATTGTTGCGAGTTAACAAGCCAGTTTACAGCCTTAGTTAACAAACAAAAACAGCATGAAGGAACTGCGTAAAGCAAGTATAAAAAATTGCATAATAATTATAATTCAACAATTAGCGTTTTTAACGGCCTTTACTGTCACAAGGTGAGTCGTTACATCAATCAGCTGCTGTTATTGTTGGTATTAGTCGGTTTACTGAATAGTGCTTCAGTGACTGCTTTTACTTTTGATAACAAGGCAGCTGATGACTTGTTCCATCAATTAAAAACAGAACAGATCACAGATTTACTTGTCATAGAGCAAACATTACTCAAACTCGAGAACATTATTGCCAGTAACGATATTGAGCGCCAGCAGCTGTTACTTACTGAGCAATGTAAAACCTTTAGCTCCAGTGACAGTGAGCAAAACAACAACTTTATTACCACGACAAACAACATTGAGCAGCAATCTTTTTTTAGTCCACAAATTCCAATTTTGCTGAATTTATGTCGTTCAAAAGCATTCAGATACCTTGACCAACATAGCAGCGCAATTAAACTAAATCAGGCTGCACTTGAACAAGCCTTAGCACTAAATGACAAGCATATCATCGCCAAAGCCCATAATAACATTGCCAAACAAGCACTTTATCAAGGTCAGTTTTCCAAAGCGATTGATAGCTTCACTCAGTCTTTTGAGCTCAATCAACAAATAGGCTTACAGCATGCAGCTAGCTTAGACTTACTGAATTTAGCAGGTATTTACCGGCGCTCAGGCGATAACGAAAAAGCACTTTATTACTACAACAGAATAAAGGGTTACCTTAATAAAACCAAAGACTTAATGTTACTTGCCAATATTGAAAACTCACTCGCTTATATAGAATTAGATCGCGGTGAATATCAGCAAGCACTGGAATACTTTGAAAAAGTCTATCAGGTCATCGAGGGGATCAATGATCCGCTTTACACCGCTAGAGTTGCGATTGATATGTCAGCGCCGCTGATTAAACTTGGCCGATTAGCAGAAGCAGAAAAGTGGCTAAATCAAGCTCGACCTTACATGACCCCCGAGATGTACTCTCACTATGGTTACATGCATAGTTATTATTTAGAGCTGCGCATGTTACAAGGCAACTATGCTAGCGCCTTTGAGCATTTCAATGCAGCAACAGCTAACTTTCAAAAGTATAATATGCAAAAAGGTTTAGCTATTAGTTATCAGTTAGCCAGTCAGTTATTTGCTATCCAAGCTGATTATAAGTCAGCTAACTACTGGCACCATCAGTTCTTAAGCATTCATAAACAACTCGATCAGTTAAGGCTGGACACCTATAATTCCGACATGAGACTCAAGTTTGACTCAGATAACCTAGAAGATAAACAAGCACAGTTAATTGAGTTCCAAGCGCTTAAAGACATTCAGCTTAATGCCGTAAAAACTCAGCAAAAATTACAATACACCGCCCTCGCAATGACATTTATCTTCTTGTTAATATTAGTTATTTTAATTGTTAAGCTGCAAAAAAAGTCACAACAATATCGACAAATAGCATTAAAAGATCCACTCACCAACATCCCTAATCGCTTACATGCCTACGAGGTCATGCAAAAGCTGCTAAAGCAAAAAGTGCAATTTTCTATCTTACTTATCGACGTAGATCACTTTAAGAGTGTCAATGACCGATTCGGCCATGACATCGGTGATATAGCACTACAACTCATTGCTCAAACTTGTCAGCAAAATTGCCGCGAGGAAGATACTGTGGCGCGTATTGGTGGTGAAGAGTTTCTGATCATTATGCCAAAGACAAATATCGAGCAATCGATGATTTTCGCTGAGCGAATTAATCATAAAATGAAACTTGTGAACTCACCGCAGTTAAACGATAACTTGATATTTTCAGTCAGTATCGGCATTACAAGCGTGATTGATGAAAGCAGTATTTCTACTATTTTGAAAAAAGCTGATATTGCCCTCTATGAGGCAAAAAATGACGGCAGAGACTGCTATAGGCATTATCAATATCTCCCAAACATCATTAAAGGAGAGCATTGATATATGCACAGCGGCAATCAAAAAAGCCTTTTTCACGGCATTAATAAAAACCAATTTATCCAAATGCTAGTTCGTAAGCCATTGCTCATTATTAGCTTAGGTTTAGCTATGCTCAGTATGAGTTTCTCAAGCTTTGCCAAAATAGAAAACCCTGAGTTTGATACACTCTTTAACGCCGCCGATCAAACCGATATTAACGATCCTAGTTTTCCGAAAATGGTTAAAGACCTTGAAAGCTTGCTCGATGTAGAAGATATCGAACGCACTTACTTGTTACTGCCTAAACAGTGTCTTAGTCATAATGTTTTCCATGCCGATGAAAATAAATTAGCCGATCAGTTCATTATTGATACCTTAAAAACTTATCCAGCAATGCCAGCAAGCACTCGAATAGAGTTAAAGCTCTGTGAAGCAACTATCATGCGTTACCGCGGCGATACCTCAGCGGCAAATGCCCTTATTCGTGAAAGTTTGTTAGCAGCAGAAGGGATTAACAATCGCCGCTTAATGGCTGATGCCTATTCACAGCTTGGTCAAATCGCCTCCTATACCGCTGATTTCGCGATGGCGCTTAAAAACTTATTATTGGCTCATGAGCTGTATAAAGAGTTTGATTTACCCACTAGACAGCACCTCAGCCTACTAGATTTAGCAGTCACTTATCGCCGTATGGGCGAAACGGACACCGCCCTAAAATATTATCTCCAGCTTGAGCAAGCCTTTACCAAGAGCAACCAGCTTGATTTAGCCATGATGGTAAAAATGGACATGGCCTATGCCTATGAAGATTTACGCCAATACCAAAAAGCTGCCGACCACTATTTAACCGTATTGGACTATTTTCAGACTATCTATACCGACCCTACATACCCTGCACGGGTCGCTGTAGATATGTCTTACCCACTTATTGAACTAGGCAAATATCAACTCGCCCTTGATTATCTCAAGGAATATGAAGATGTCATCGGCCCTAATGTAGATACTCATTATAGTTTTATGCAATTGTTCTTTGCCCAAGCTAAACATGGGTTAGGGCTCGAAGAGCAAGCAATACCTTACTTAGACAAGGCCACCGCAGGGTTTGAGCGCAATCACAATAAGCGCGGCCATGAAATGCTACTCAAATCAAAAATAGAGATATATGAATCCTTACAAGATTGGCAGCAAGCCTATGACGCACAAATTAGCCTGTATGAGATACATCAGCTAATTGATAAGGCGATGGAAAATCAAAGCAGCACTGAAATGCTAGTCAAGTTTGATAGTGAAAAAATTGAAGCTGAAAATGCTAAATTGATCGCATTCCAATTACTGAAAGAGCAACAGTTAGTCACCCAACAAGACAATAAAAGATTACAAATTATTGCACTAATACTGGGCGGTGCGTCATTAATATTACTGTTTATATTTACTCTCTACTCAAACAAGAAGTCGAAACAATTTAAACAGTTAGCATTGACCGATTTACTAACCCAGTTGCCAAACCGCCTTGCCTTGTATCAACAGGCAAATCAATTATTTAATAATGCCTTAATCAATCAGCAAACTTTGGCTATTGTGTCTTTTGATGTCGATCATTTTAAGCAAGTAAATGACACCTATGGTCATGACGCTGGTGATACTGTCCTTAAAACATTAGCAGAGATCTGTACTAGCAAATTACCAGCAAACGCAGTCATTGGTAGAGTAGGTGGTGAAGAGTTCTTAGTGTTATTACCGCAAATTCGCTCCACTGCTGCGATATCACTAACACAAGCGATCATCGAGGACGTATCAAGTCATGATTTCTCAGCAATTAACCCCGAGCTAAAGGTCACCATCAGTGCTGGGGTGAGCACTTATTATGATGAACAAACATTATCTGAACTGATAAAAAAATCAGACATGGCGCTTTACCAAGCCAAAAGAAATGGCCGAAATCAGCTATCGTACTACCATGATGACTCACAGAGGTTATAATAAAACAGTGGATCACTAACCTAGCGTAAATAGCTGTCATCATGCCTAATTCAAATATACCTCCTAATGCTAATCCAGCGGCTAATACTAATACAGCGCTTAATGCTAGGGAAAAGGAGTCTGCCACAACCCCCTCAGGACTATTACAGCCATTAGCGCATAAGCTTTCAGCCACTGAGATGGCGGAGTTAGCTTACTTAATAAAGAGCTGGGCGTTTGAATTAGGGTTTTCTCAGCTTGGGATCACCGATACCGATTTAAAAAGCGAAGAGAGCAAGTTACAACAATGGCTCGATAATGGTTATCACGGGGAAATGGGCTATATGGCCAGCCACGGCATGATGCGCGCTCGCCCCCATGAGCTTCACCCTGGTACCGTTCGCGTACTCAGCACCAGAATGGACTATTTACCGCCACAAGCGGGCTTTGCCACTAATTTATCAGACCCAAACTTAGGTTATATTTCTCGTTATGCAGGCGGCAGAGATTACCATAAACTGATTCGTAAACAGCTTAAAAAACTCGGTGATAAAATCGTGTCACACTGCCATAACTTAGGGCTTGATGGCATTGATTTCAGACCGTTTGTGGACTCTGCCCCAATCCTTGAACGGCCATTAGCGGAAAAAGCAGGTCTTGGCTGGACAGGTAAACATTCATTATTACTAAACCCTGAGGCTGGCAGTTGGTTCTTTTTAGGCGAAGTGTTAATTAACTTACCTTTGCCTGTAGATATTCCTATCCACCAAAGCTGTAATAGCTGCGTAGCCTGCATAAAATCATGCCCGACTAATGCCATATTAGACAACAATGTGGTCGATGGTCGCCGCTGTATCTCTTACCTCACCATTGAACTACAAGGCGCAATACCCGAAGAGTTTCGCCAAGCCATTGGCAATCGCATTTATGGTTGTGATGATTGCCAATTAGTGTGCCCTGTTAACAGTAAAGCGCCGCTAACTCAGCAAACTGATTTTCATATTCGTAAACAACTGATCCAACCTGATTTACTAAGCTTGTTTGCTTGGACTGAAAAGCAATTTCTATCACTTACAGAAGGCAGCCCTATACGTCGAATTGGCCATAAAAGCTGGTTAAGAAACATTGCGATTGCCTTAGGTAACGCGCCGTTTAATCAGCAAATTATTGATGCGCTTAACCTACGCAGATGTAGCGATGAAGTCGATGAAATGGTCATAGAACATATTGATTGGGCACTAGCGCAACAAGCACTTAAACAGCAAGATTTAACCCCTGACGATAAAACAAAAACGGCGCCTAAAAGTCATTTAAGCCGTAAAACCTTGCGAGTGATCCGCAGTGTTGAAAAAGGCTTACCTAGAGACGCTTAAACCTTTTACTTATTGTCATCTTTCAGACACCACGTCTTCAATGAGGTGATTTCTGATCTAAAGTAAAACCGACTTTAATAGTGACTTGCCAGTGAGCAATTAAACCTTCTTCTAGGTGACCTCTGGTCTCAACAACCTGAAACCAACGTAAATGTTTAAGCGATTCATTAGCTGCTGCAATTGCATTTTTTATCGCATCATCAGAGCTGATAGGTGACGATCCTGTTAACTCAATAATTTTATAAGTGTGGCTCATTTATGACTCCAGTCATTTTAAACTCAATCAACATAGAAATTAAATAAAGCAATACCAGTCAGAGTATAGATAAGCCTAGCAAAACTGCGTAGTCGCAGATTAAAAACCTCAAAAAGCCCTCTCTCAATGACCTTTAAACTAGTGATCACTTATTAAAGTCACTTTTTATAAAATCAAAAGCTGTAATTTTCACGTCAAAACAATCACAAAAGTTAACAATGAGACTACATTTTCGTAAATAAATTACATAGGCGTCTGGACGTCTAGAAGTTTGTTGTGATAGTCTTGATACAAGCAACCGAATTGATTTCACCCGTAAGTTGAGCAAAATTCATGTGAGGATTATATGATAGAGCTGAGACACCTTCGAACTCTGATGGCACTTAAAGAAAGTGGTAGCCTTGCTGGTGCTGCGAAAAAACGCTTCGTAACTCAATCAGCGCTATCTCATCAAATAAAAGAATTAGAAACACGCATTAATTCATCTATTTTTATTCGAAAGAGCAAACCATTATCTTTTACTCAAGAAGGCACTCGACTACTTAATTTGGCGGAGGAAATTCTCCCTAAAGTGATGGTGACAGAATCAGATCTGAAAAAAGGCCTTGATGGAGAGGCGCAATCTTTAAAATTGGGCATTGAATGCCATAGCTGCTTTCGCTGGTTAATGCCGGTGACCGAGGCCTTTAAACAAATCGCACCAGATGGCCGTATTGATTTATCTAGCCGTCATTTATTTGATTCATTAAATGCCTTAGCGCTTGGTGAGTTGGATATTGTACTCACTTCAGATCCAGTACCAGGGCATGCACTTGCCTATCAACATTTGTTTGATTTTGAAGTGAAGTTAGTCGTTTCAAATGAGCATCCTCTAGCAAAACAGCCATTCATTAAACCTGAGCAGCTCGCCAAGCAAACACTGATCACTTACCCTGTTCCATTGCAGCGCCTTGATATTTATAAGCACTTTTTAGAACCTGCTGGTGTTGAGGTGGGTGAACAAAAGCAATGTGACTTAACAGCGATGCTGCTTCAACGTATTGCTTGTAATGATGGCGTAGCGGCGCTGCCAAGCTGGTCAATTAATGAAGGCCATGGACTTAACTTAAGTTCTGTAAAACTTGGCAGCGAAGGCTTAAAAAGGCCGTTATTTGCAGCCTACCGCCTTAATACATCCAATACCCATTTAATTCAAAAATGGCTAACCTTAGTGGCTGCTGAAGGGCTAAAGTTACAAAGATTAAGTCAAAAGCACCAATCGCTCTTAGAATGTGCATAAACAAGTTGTGAAAAATCCATAAAAAATGCCACGATTAAGGTGGCATTTTTTATGTCATGGGATTAAATCAACTCGCTATACTAGCTTCATTAATTAGATTCATTAATTGGGTTTATCAATACATTACGTTTGCTCAGCACAGCTCTAAGCACTAAGCCTGCAGAGTTTACATTGCTCGTTTGGTTAATATTATGGGCCACCATAAATTCATTGCGTAACTCATCATCTAACCCAAGAGCCTCAAATGCTTCTATAGATAAACTTTGCTGCTGGGTATCAATGAGCTTTTTTATCACCTGTAATGCTATGGGCTTTTCTGAGGCGGCATTTAAAAATGCAAACGCACTTAAGGTAATCACTTGACCAAATACACTAAATAGCGCCAAGGTTTGCAGTTCATCTGCATCAATATCTATAGCTTGTTTATTGTCTTCAAGCTCACGTAAATAATGCACTGCATCGGTAGCGATATTTTCAGTAAGCGCCCAATAGCCCTTAACTAATTTACAATATGGTTCAGGTAATTCATCTAAGCGTTCTTTTAGATAAAATGAGAAGCTATAGCGGTAAATATTGACTTGGCCTAAACGGATAAGCGCATCTTTTATACTGCGATTTTTTGTCGCGATTACGCCACCAGCTTGAGCGGTATTACTGCGCCAAAGTAAATGAGCGGCAAGCGCGGGATCGCTGGCAATGATATCGATAATAATGCGGATATCTGCTTCATTAATTAAGGCCTTTTTTAAAGGGATCAAAATACCACGGCGCCCAATGACTTGTTCTTCGTTGCCAATAATAGCTTTTACTTGAGTGAGTACCTGCTGCTCAAGGTAGGTCATAAAGCGATGCTTCCCTGTATAATTCTTCGTTCTCGATTAACGAATTTATCCATAGAAACCCTACAAAGGTCAAGTGATTAATGCTGATTAAGACAAAAAGCCGACAAGTGCTTTGTCGGCTTTAGTATCTTCAGTGTAATTAGCTAGATAACAAGTTATTATCGTCTAAAAATCAGACGCTTCGCTTATTATCTGTTAGTTCATTACAAAGGGATTTTAAAAACGATAACCTAAGCTTAAGCGAATTGAGCGACCATTACCCGAGTAATAACCGCTGCCGCCCCATTCCTCAGGAACATAATAGCCAGCACTGACATATTGCTTATCTAACAAGTTGTCAGCACGTAAACTGGCACTCCACTCATTACGGGTATAGTTAATGGCTAAGTTAGCTAATACATAACTGGATAACTTAGGGTCAACATTGGCATTATCACCTTCAATAAAGCGCTCGCCAGTATAAATACCTTCAGCAAAAACCTGCCACTGTTGGGCAATATCATAACTCACATACGCACGGGCATTATGCTCCGCAACCCAAGAAAGCGCCTTGCCTTCGTTCTCGCCTTCGGTAAATTCAGCATCAATGTAATCATATGATGCGCCCAGCAACCAATCTGCAGCGATTTGCACATCATAAGCGGCATTAACGCCAAAACGAGTTGAAGCATCAGCATTAACGTTAGCACCGCCGCCCTGTGGACCATCAGTGCGCCCTGCGTCATATACAATTTCATCTTCCAAATCTAAACGGTAAAGGTTTAATTTGAAGGTTTGTGTTGTAGTGGTCCAGTCCCAACCTGCTTCATATGAACGGCCGGTTTGTGGATCAAGACCAAGGGTGGTAATTGGGGTATAGGCTTGCTCATCCACTTTGGCAAAACGGAAATTATCATTGGCGCGAATATAAAAACGATGCGCAAGGCTTGGACGATAATTTAACCCTAACTCAAATACATGGGCATCATTATCAAGCTCAACACCATTTGCGTATGATAATTGATCTGTTAAGTCATCTGTCACTTCACTGTAACGCCCACCAACTACATAGGATAATGACTGCGTTAATGGCACTGAGGCTTGCACATAAGCACTGGTCACTTTCTGTTCATTATTACGTTGAATGTAAGCAGTATCAAAATCGGCCTCACCGATACTTAAATCAATCCCAGCAACAATGTCTAAATCGCCATTATCTAACTGATAATTTGCCGTGGCTTTGGGGGAAAAGCTCAATAAGCTACGCTCAATACGCCCTGCACTGCCCCAAAGGAAGTTGGTGGTTAACGTATCTGAATAAGTTAAATCAGCGACTAATGCCCACTCTTTAGTTAGTTGATATTCATAACCACTGCGCAGTGCGGTAGTCATTTCATGGACATAATCATCATCGGTAAAAGGTGCGGCCTGAGTTGGATCTTGCAGATACTGCTCCAGTGTTAGCGCACCAGGGGCCTGGCGATCATTATCGAAGTAGCTGGCTTCAACAAAGAAATTTTGTAAATCAGTTTGATATTGCAAACGGCCTAGAATTGAGCCGGTTTCACTGTCGTTATTATCGCGATAGTTATCACTTTGATTGTAACTGCCGGCCAAGTAATAATGCCAAGCGTCATTAATTTTGCCTGAAATATCCCCTTTAGCTTCATAAGTATCAAAGCTGCCAGCACTTAATTGCAGTCCGCCGCCGTCTTTATTAGGCGCTTTAGTGATGATGTTAATCACCCCGCCAACAGCTTGATCGCCATAAAGTACCCCAGCACTACCTGATAATATTTCCACCCGCTCAACTTGATTTAACGGCACTGCATTAATGCTAGGAGCCGCAATATCAATATTGTTTAAGCGGCGACCATCAATCAAAATTAAGGTATTGCTGGCGGCTTGAGACGCTGAAAAACCGCGCATGGCAAAAGTCGTACCTGAGTTGTTATCAGACACTTGAATACCCGCTTGAGAACGTAATAACTCCGTTAAGCTCACCGCACCACTAAGCTGAATATCAGCTTGGTCGATCACATTTACATTCGCTGCAATATTAAGAGGATTTGCATCTTGACGACCAATAACCACAATTTTTTCAACCTCTGCATTGGCAGAATTGTCTGTTGTGGTGTCAGCGTAAACAACTGAGGTTGTTGAAGCAGCTAGACCAAATACTAGGCTTAATGCTGATGCGATTTTTGTTAGATTTGTACCCATTTACCTTTAACTCCTGAAAGGAAAAATGGGGCATATTTGTCGCAGCGCATCGTACTCGTAAATTTATCTGTTAGCGATAAGCCATGATTATTTACAAGCAACGAGCTACATTTCGAGATCTGCCCACCGAAATCTCAAAATCATCTATAGGGCCGGTCTCCGGACTTAGGTTAAAGTAGCAAAGCTACTGACGAACATGAATTTTTAACGTTAAATAGCAGCTTAAATTTCACAGCTACAAGCTTTATCGCACTCAGTCCTCACCATTACCGTTGCGGGGGCAGTACTAGATTTTCACTAGTTTCCCGATTATCCCGTGTCATACACAGGCACCACTATAAATTGACGATAAATTATATAAATTTTTGATTGCTACGACTTAAAGCAGCCATATAACAAGCTGATATAGTATAACGTGCTTATGGGGATTTTTGATATAACGAAAATGAATCAATCATATTATTCAACTTATTGAAAAATAGTCTGAATAATATGATTACTCATTAATAGCTCGCTTACTGATAAGCGGATTGTTGATAAACCAATTATTGATAAAAAGAAAATTTCTAGAATCGTAACTGCTTAAAATTCGACATAAATTGACGATGATTGGTCGATTTTAATGGCGCTGAGTTTTTATTAAAAACATCGCCGCGCATAGACTTATGCATAAAGTACAAGTCTTCAACGCCTTTAATTACGGCGTAATAACCTATTTCACCTTGCTGTTTAACTGAGCCACCTTGCTGTAAAAAGTTAGCCATAACGGTACAGCCGATAATGCCGTGATACGCTTCTTGACCACCCATCTGGGTTTTTCCAAGTTGCTCATAAACCACCTCACCTTGGCAGCTGTCTTGGTAGGTGCTAGCAAAATTATTTAAAAATCGCTCAGGCTCGATATTTTCTGCCAAGCCCTCAAAGCCTTGAATACAGAATAAATCAGACCAATTATTTAAACTTTCCCCAGCAGGAACAAACTCAGCTTTATACATATTCCCTTTGCTAGAATTAAATGCCATATTCCAGCCAATAGGCAGCTCAAAAGACACACTTTTGGAAAATATTGATAACTCTCTTTTTGCAGCGTTAGTTGCATCTGCTGATTGATTGGTGGTGCTATTGAGGTAAGACTGTGACTCTTTGGCCATTACTTTATTTCCAGGGCCTAATAACAACAGCCCTGAAAATATTATTGTCGTAAAGCAAGCTTTCATACCTAATTCGTCCTTGGTATTGGTGCTGAAAGGTGAAGTTTGGTTTATTCAAAAATAAATACGGCAAACCTTGTCACCAAGTTGTTGCATTACTGTAATGTTTTAACGCTTAATCTTCAACAACATCTGCGCTATCGGCAGCATCTATTTGCTTAGCATCATCTGATAATGCATCTGCTTCATCGGTTAATGCTTCTGCAGCAATTGCATCTGCAATTGATTTAGCCTTAAGTTGTTTTTCTGTTTTACGTTTATTGCGTTCAGCTTGCGTGGTTAAAAAAGCGGGAAGCTCTTGCTTACCCCAAGCTTCAGCCTCGGCTTCTGATGCAAATCCGTCATGACTTTTAGACACAATAGTCTTAGTTGCAGTCATACGACGAGTGATTTCAGTTTTCCAAGTTGTACCAACTTGTTTTACTCTAAAATCATATTTTTTTGCTTTAGTCATTTTGGGCTTTTTCCTACAAATTTATCGCCACGCATCGCGCGTGATAATGGTTATTGAGTAATAAGATGACATCACCTGATTACTTTACTAATTGATTTGATCCAACGATCATCATTTCACATTTTAGGCAATCGAAAACCAGCTTTAAGCGGTCTTTGCCAATATCGAGCACCATTGGGTCAGCTTTAATGCCTTCAACTTCTTTAGGGCATAAATTAAAGCTGTAACGTAAGCAATGCTTAGTCACCATTAATGGTGCATCGGTTAATAGTTTGTTTTTCTCGTAAGTGTCTTCAATTTGAACCACACCGTGTTGCTCATAAAATTCACGAGACTTATCGTTTGCAACATTAGATAAAAAACTTAAATACTTTTGCGGGAAACGCGCTGACTTATCATGCTCAGCTCGCTGTGGTCGCTGGTAGCCTTTTACTCTGGCGTCATCAAAGGCGGCAATGGCATCTCGCCTTAAACCATTAATCACTGACGCTGGTAAAAACCAACGATTAGCACATTCAATCGTTAACTGCTGTAACTGATAGTCACTGTTACCCAGTTTGCCGAGCTGCGTTCGCAGGCTTGCATCTGCTTTAGCGTAATCTTTCGCCGGCTCTTTTGCCCACTCAAGCTCTACTGTAACGCTATGGGCATGCTTGTCACTGATGGTCAGTGAAATGCCTTGCGGCGTATCAGCCAATACCATATCAACCGCAATGTTACGGCTAGCAGAGTCTTTTGATAGCAAAGCATCAAATTGATGATCGAAGTTTCTAAATAACTCCACACCGACTTTTAAGTCTTTCGACACATCGGTCAGATATAAAGTATTACCATCAGCGCGGTTAACCCTTAAGCCTTTGGTTTTGTTATCAGATAAACGCTGCTTTTGATAACCATCAATAAAGAAGCACAAGCCATCACCGTTATTAAACTCAACGGCTTTACCCGCTTTACTGCTATCGACTTTAATAAAATCGCGGCCAACACTGGTGATAACCCCCACTTTTTCACCAATGTACTTTGGCGAGCTAAAATGCTCAATTTGCTCAGTACGTTGATTAATAAAGTAATCTGTCTTACCGCGGTTAAAGCTTTTTTCAGGATCTGGCGTAAAAGTAAATTCGCTTCGACCATGAGACATTGACTCAAGATCGCTGCGGCGATCAATAATCGCATCTAACTGCTGGCGATAATGGGCGGTGACGTTTTTAAGATAACTAATATCTTTTAAACGGCCTTCCACTTTAAATGATGTTACGCCTGCATCAATTAATGCTTCTAAATTCTCAGTTTGGTTGTTGTCTTTTAATGACAACAAATGCTGATTTTCAGCTAACACTTCACCATCACGGGTGGATAAATCGCAAGGCAAACGGCACATTTGTGAACATTCACCACGGTTAGCACTGCGATTAGAAAACGCATGACTGATATTACATAAG
This sequence comes from Shewanella sp. 10N.286.51.B2, assembly GCF_041469265.1. Lineage (NCBI taxonomy): Bacteria > Pseudomonadati > Pseudomonadota > Gammaproteobacteria > Alteromonadales > Shewanellaceae > Shewanella > Shewanella sp. 10N.286.51.B2. The sequence continues at coordinate 14,871 of NZ_JBFRKH010000009.1, read as the reverse complement.
CCGCTATAACTGACGCACAATGCGCCATGAACAAAGTACTCAAGCTTAAGTTGCGTACTGGCTGCAATTTCTTTAATTTGCGGTAAATTCAGCTCACGGGCTAATACCACCTGTGAAAAACCGACCTGTTCTAAAAACACTGCTTTTTCTGGGGTGCGATTATCCATTTGGGTACTCGCGTGCAGTGCAATTGGCGGTAAATCTAACTGCAACAAGCCCATATCTTGAATAATTAATGCATCCACACCTGCTTCGTATAATTCCCAAATAAGTGCCTGCGCTTTGGCAATTTCGTCATCCATTAAAATGGTATTTAACGCTACAAACACTTGAGCATGATAACGATGAGCAAACTCTGCCAGTCTGGCAATGTCTTCCACACTATTACCGGCATTATGGCGTGCACCAAATGCAGGTCCGCCAATATATACAGCATCAGCACCATGACGAATAGCTTCAATGCCGTAATCAGCATTTTTAGCGGGTGCCAGTAGTTCAAGCTGCTTTTTCTCTTGCGACTTGCTCGCTAGAGATTGAGAACCTAGAGATTGAGTATCTATAGGCTTATCAGTGGTTTGTTGTGGGGAAAATATCTCAACAGAGCTCATAATGGGCAGTATCTTTTCAGGGTAATAATAAAAAATGCATCAAGAAGGTGAATTAAACACGGACAATAACCACGTGTCAGGCACTCTCTTGACGCACTGTTGAGCTGCTAGTTTAGCAAAAAATAACCAATATCGATGCTTTTACTTAAACAAATGCTGAATATTCTTAAAATCTGTTTTACCTTCAGCGATTTCTTGCGGGTTTAAACCTGACACTTCATGAGGAAAAACAAGCCATTCTTCAGACTCATGGATAAAATAATCCGGCTTTAAATCAACTGCGGTATTTTTTGGTTTGTAATAAGGACAAGCCACTCGAATATCTGTCGGGATATTTTTGCGCATAAATTTTTGCAATTTATCAATTAATGCATCAACACTGCGGCCAGAATCAAATACATCATCCACAATTAATAGCCCATCATCAGCATTGGCATTTTCAATGATGTAATGTAGGCCATGAACTTTGATTTTCTTGCTTTGCTTATCAGTGCCAATACCGTAATAAGATGACGTTCTTACTGCGATATGATCGGTTTCAACATTCTTAAAATCATAAAATTCTTGCACTGCAATACCGATTGGAGCACCGCCACGCCAAATCCCGACAATAAATTGCGGTCTGAATCCGCTATCGTACACTTGTGCTGCTAATTTGAATGAGTCTTCAAGCAACTGCTGTGCGCTAATATAATGTTTCTCTGTCATTGGATAAGGCCCCTATTATTTTATTGCGGCGGATTTTATACCAATTATAGGTAACTTGTCTGTGAGGAAGAGAAATATTTATCAAATAAGCCTCAAGCCGCACAATGACGACTTGGTATAAAATCACCAAAATAGAATAAGTCTCAACTACCACTCATCAAAGTGCCAGTGTAAATAGTCACAATTAAGCGGGCTATAGTGACAAAAGTGACAATAGTGACGACAGTGAGCAATTTCGGCAAGTTTGTGAAGCTTGGCAAATTCTGCTTACTGAGTCGTTATAAAAGCTAGTTTAAATTGCAGTGCTTTTTACTAAAAAGCACTAGGCCATCACAGTTTTAACACTGACACTGCTAACGGATTCAGTCATAATCGCAGCTAACTTTATGGCAATTAAGCAAGTGCTTAAGTTGCTTGAGTTATTTAAGTTGCGTAAGCTTAATTATCTCTCGCGATATATCGCCAACATCACCCCACTTTGTCGAGGCATACATGGTAAAGATTAAACATATTGCATTCACGCTGGCTGTTGCTGCATTCACATTAACCCTAACGGGCTGTGGCAAACCTGCTGATACAACGGTTACAACTGCAGAAAAAACTGCTGTTGAAACGGCTGTAGAAACTGTTGAAAAAACTGCTGTAACTCCATCTAAATTTGTTGAAGGTGTACATTACACTCAAATTTCTGATGCACCAGCATCAACTGAACCTAAGATTTCTGAATTTTTCTCTTTCTACTGCCATAACTGTTACAACATGGAAACCCAGTACCTGCCAGAAATTAAAGGTAACTTGAATAAAGAAATTAACTTTGAAACCAAGCACGTTGACTTTATGAACAGTGATATTGGTACTGAAGTCATGCGCGCTTTAGCCGTTATTCATGAAGTGGGTAATGCGGATGTATTAAATAAAGCCATGTTCCAAGCGATTCAAGGCGAAGGCGGACACCACGACCACAGTGCTCCAGGTCATAGCCATGACGAGCCAGAAATCAACAATCGTGACGATATCAAACAAGTGTTTGCAGCTCACGGTATCGATAGCGCCGCTTATGACAAGATTGCTGACAGCGAAGCTACAGATAAGAAATTGTCTCAATGGCGCCAACAGCAAATCATGTACCGCGTTCAAAGCGTACCGACTTTCATCGTTAACGATAAATATGCTATCAACATGAATGAAATGCGTACTCTTGACGATCTAATTGACGTGATGAATTACCTAGCGTTAGAAAAGAAATAAGCTAGAAAAGTATCATTTCTAAGTATGATATTTAGCGTATTAAAAAGCCCAATCATGATAATCATGCTTGGGCTTTTTATTATCTTTAATAAATTATGGCATTTATACAGTCTTAAGAGTTTCTGACCATATCAATAATATGGAACATGGCAAACACGATATGTACCATCAAGAAACCCACAAAGCCTTGGGCAAAAAGAATGTGGTATTTACGCCACATTAACGCATCACTGCTACCTTGAGTGATAAACCATGCGATGCCGGTAATGCTCACTAGCGCGATTAAAATTAGCCCAATACCTTCCACAACACTGAAAATACCTTTGCCACCAGAACTCGGTAATTTGCCCTGCTTTAACTGCTTAATTTCATCTACACATTGGGAAAAGTCTAATCTTAACCACGGAAAGAACTGACGCCAGTGGCCATTTAACAGATTCTTCAGCATAAATAACAAACCAAATATAGCTGCCACTAAGCCTAGATACACATGCAAACTGTCCCAAATACTGGCATTAGCTCTTAATTGCCGACCGATTAGGATCCATGGGCTAGTTACCACCAAAAATACGCTTAGGGTTATCACAATAACATGCAGCTTTTCGGCAATAGCACTAACAAAAGCAGATGACTTTTGACTCATGAATTTACATTCCTTTTGTAATGATAAGCACTTAACTTATTCTCAGTCTTAAGCTCGTCAAGCACTATGAATTTGGTCTACATAGGCATCGACTTTTTCCCAGTCGGTGTACTCAACTTGGGTATTAGGATCCGTAGGCCCTTTGGTCATCCACATGATAAAACGAATAATATTACGATCCATTGGACCGTAGCCTTGATAATCTAAATTACCACCAAACACTTCCAGCACTTTAGGTTGCCAGTCACTTTGCTTTAAAAAAGCTTGCATATACATATTGGTGTCTGGGGTATTTTTACCCGGTTTCCTAGCCACTAAACTCACAGAGAAAAAACCATTGGGTTTACTATCAAGGACTGCTTTATTGTCGGCAGCAAATTGATAGAGTTCTGGGCGGTGCTTACCATGGCGGATACTGGCACCAATAAATACTTTATCAAATGCACTGATATCAGGCTTATCTTGCAGCGCTGCTAAGGTGACTGTGTTGCCTTTAGCGATGAGCTTTTGCTGCATGTAATCGCAAATCTTACGGGTTTGACCGTGAACCGTTGAATAAATAATTAAAATGCTACTCACGTTAACCTCAATTTTAAAAAGTGTTATCTGTCATTAACTTCATCTTAATTGAAATGCCGCAACAATTACATGGATCAGATCACGACAAATTAGTCGCAACACCCATTAATAATCAAGACTTTTGGCTGGCTCACAAAATGCGGGATAAAGTCTAAGCTTCACTCACTTATGTTTTTTAATTTGTAAAAAATACAAATCGAAGTTAGCTTCAATTAGCACTACGACGCCTATTCAAACTGACCACCTAAAGCACGCATATCGCTAAAGCCCAAGCGATAGCTTCCTAATAGAGAGCATTTTACACTTAGCGCTAAACGGCAAATTATGTAACTATGTGGCTAAGATTGAGAGACAAGGAAAAGTGACCTTAATGCCCGCAGTTTCAGACAAAAATCCGCAGCAATTATTATTGTGGATGACCTTCATCATGTCGATGGTGTTTGCCGTATGGCAAGCCTTACTCAATAATTTTGTTATCGAGAAAGCGGCATTTACTGGGGCTGAAATTGGCATGCTGCAAAGTTTGCGTGAAGTACCCGGCTTTTTAGCCTTTACCGCTATATTTGTATTACTGCTAATTAGAGAGCAAACCTTCGCGCTATTGTCACTGGCGGTGTTGGCTATTGGCATTGCCATTACTGGCTTTTTTCCTAGTGTATTAGGGCTTTATATCACCACGGTGTTAATGTCGATTGGCTTTCATTATTTTGAAACTGTTAATCAATCATTAACGCTGCAATGGGTTGATAAAACTAAAACTGCTGAGTTTTTAGGTAAGGCATTAGCATGGCGCTCTGCAGCAGCTTTACTGGGTTATGGCAGTATTTGGCTGGTAATGACTTGGCTTAAACTCGATTATGTGTGGATGTATGCCATCATTGGCGGCTTAGGCTTAATTGCGGTTATCATGATGAGTCTGTATTACCCACATTTCCCTATTGCTGAGCCGCAGCACAAAAAGCTTATCTTTAGACAGCGTTACTGGCTTTACTACGCACTGACGTTTTTATCAGGCGCCAGAAGACAAATCTTTATGGTCTTTGCCGGTTTTATGATGGTGGAAAAGTTTGGCTATTCAGTCACCCAAATCACCTCACTGTTTTTAATCAATTACGTGGTTAATTTGCTATTTGCCCCAGCTATCGGCCGCTTTATTAGCCGCATAGGTGAACGTAACGCCTTAGTAATTGAGTACCTTGGATTAATTATTGTTTTTGCTAGCTACGCCGTAGTTGAACATGCCACCATAGCTGCTGCGCTGTATGTTTTTGACCATCTATTATTTGCTATGGCTATCGCCATGAAAACCTACTTTCAAAAAATTGCCGATCCTAAAGATATTGCCGCTAGTATGTCGGTAAGCTTTACCATTAATCATATTGCCGCAGTGATTATTCCGGCACTGTTAGGCATATTATGGTTAAGCTCGCCTCAATGGGTATTTATGATTGGAGTCGGCTTTGCTATATGCTCGTTAATATTGGCATTAAACATCCCGACATCTCCTGCTGCTGGCAATGAAACTAATTGGCGTTTTGTAACAAAAACATCAAAACTCAAAACACCATAAAACAATAAGAATAAACTATAAGAATAAACAATAAGAATAAAACAATGGCAAACATTCAACCGCAAATCGCTGAAGCCCAAGTCTCCACTAAGGCCTCAACTAAGGCCTCAACTAAAGCTTCGACTAAGCCGCTAAACTCAGCACAGGCAAACGACAACGGCGCTAAGGTTTCAGCAAGTAAAAAAGCGCTTTTGCTGGGTAAAGTACTGGGATTAGCCAGTGAAGAAGATTATCGCCCTTCCAGTGCATCCATTGCTGAGCGAGCTGAGTTTCGACTACGAAAACTACACTCTCAGCATCAGCTTAATCTGGAAACCATCTTTAAATTGGCTCTCACTTATACGCCTACAGATGTGACAGGAGAAGATTTAGACCCTGATTGGAGTTACCAGTTTTTTCAAATGGCTGAGCAAATTAATAGCCGCAGAATGCAAGATTTATGGGCACGCATTTTAGCCAGTGAAATAGTTAAACCGGGTAATTTTAGCCTAAGAACATTGGCAACCCTTAAACAACTGACCCAAAGAGAAGCCCATATTCTTGAAAAAGCCTTGGGAATGTCAGTAAAACTTAATCACGAAAGCCGTTATAAACTGCTCAGTGGCTACCGTATACATGGCGGTATCAAACAATATTTTAGAAAATCGACTCTGATGAATTTCGGGCTATCGAAATATGGTTTGCCCTATTCGAGTATATTGACCTTAATTGATGCGGGAATACTTCACAGCAGTGAATTTGAAACTGGCACCTTAGACAAAGGCGTTAAAATTCAATTAAATATGATAGACAACAAAATAGCTATTGAGCCTAATAGCAATAACTTACTATTCAGTTATTACCGTTTTACCCCCATTGGAGATGAACTCAGCCAATTGGTTCATCCTAAGGTTGATAGTGCTTTTGTAAAGGATTTAACCGCACTACTTAGCAGAGACTTTAAGGTAGAAAGTTAATAGCAGCTATATAGATGCGAGACTATTTAAAGTCTTTAGTTGAGGCGACTGTGGCTTGAACATCCGCTTGCGTCTCACCATGCTCATAAAGAGAAGAATGCTGAGCTTTATGCATCGAAAATAAAAATTGTCTGAGGGTTTCTCTTGAGTCTTCTCCGACAATAATTGTTGCTGCAATAACGCCATTGTCTGAGCGAACTTTTTTATATTCAATATCAAAACTAATTTCATGGGTAAGCACCAAGGTGCCACGCCTAGGTTTGCTTGACTCGATAATCTGCGGTGCATCTAAAGTGACGCCAGTGCTTGAAAGCGACAACACATCAATGGCTAAATTTGTATCAAAATCAATAATTCTGACATTATCTAACTCTTTCATGCGCCAGCTTCTATCTGCACCTCGGGTATCCACGACTTCAGGGATCCCCAGTTGAGACACAAATTGGCCCAGTTCATCCATTTTTAAAGAGAAAGGAAACCATAAACGGTAGTGACCAATTTCAGCTAGTAACGTCATCTGAGTTTTCCCTAACAGGCTGGCTAAAGCCTCGGGCATTTCAGTGGTCACAGCAACGGAATCAGTATCACTTTTACTAACAATAGGAGACTGCTTGGCAAAAAGTTCACTGAAACAGGCTAACTCTTCTTTGGTTAATGTTGAAGTCATTGTCAATCCTCCCTGATGTTTATACTTTAAGATAGCCTAAAAACATTAACACGCAAGCTACATTTATTCAAACATGTAGAAATGTTCAGTTTTAATAAAAACCAATAAAATTATAGGCTTTCAACATTTATCCTATACCTAGAAAGAGTTAGCCACCTACTTGAAACCAGCTCGTGATTCAACGACTTTCGAATCAATTATCTCAAGCATACTCAAGTCATCCACCCACTGTGAGTAAATCTAGCGCCAGCTATTTAGCGCCATATCATTTTCAAAATAATCTTGGGAAAAATAAATAAACCACAATTAGGTTGCACGCAATATAATTGTGGTTTATTGTCACTCCCAGTTAAGTTGCGCACAACCTAAATTCAAGTGTGCGTATCAAGATAATGATTTTAATTATGTAATTTGGAGTAATAATGGACATCATTTATTCAGCATCAGCAAAAACTACCGGCGGTCGTGATGGACGCTCAGTATCTTCAGACAACAAACTTTCTGTTGAGTTAAGCACGCCAAAAGAATTAGGTGGCGCAGGCGGAGAAGGAACCAACCCTGAACAACTTTTTGCTGCTGGTTATTCAGCCTGTTTTATTGGCGCGATGAAATTTGTTGCGGCCCAAGATAAGAAAATACTCAGTGCTGATTTGTCAGTAGAAGCAACCGTGGGCATTGGCGCAAATACCCAAGGCGCTGGGTTTGCCATTGAGGTGGCACTTCGCATTGATTTACCAGCAATGGATAAAGTAGCAGCGCAAGCCTTAATCGAAAAAGCTCATCAAGTTTGCCCTTATTCCAATGCAACTCGCGGTAACATTCGCGTTGAGCTGTCACTGGTTTAAGCATAAACAGCTGTTGAGACTATTGCTCTAAACACTGATCAAAAAGCCCCCAAATTACTCATTTATAGCGTAATTAGGGGCTTTTTGTTTAAATGATTTAGAACTTTTCGAGTAAATTTTCAGAGAAGTCCGCTGTCGTTATTTCAAGGTTTAAATCGGCAAGTTTTGATTCGATAGCACTGATATCAGCTTGAAGTGTGGCCAGTGTCAGGGTGTTATTGTCTAACTCAAACACTTGCTTTTGAGTCGTCAAATAAAACAATAAAACCGTTAACGCATCTGGATCATTGTCCCTAGCGGCCAGTTTGATTTTAGCCAGTTTGCGATAAATTCGATTATGCAGTTGTTTTAACTTCCATACCCAGTAAATCTCTTTTAGGTATTCATGCTTCTTATAAAAGTTCATTACTAAGCTGCAGGTGAGTACCGCGAGGATAACGCCTAACAAGTTTAGGTGAAAGTGCCCAGTAGATTCACCACTGGCCACCGTTTTATTACCAAAAAATTCAATTAGCACGGTACCAAAACCGAGGGATAATAGGGTTAAACTCGCCACTAATGACACTAGAACCACATTCAAACGTTGACGATATCGCGCCTTATCAACCTTCATTAACTGCATGCAACAACCTTAAAAAAATATGATGACTTATTTTACACTGAATAAGATCGCAAAGTAGCCATTGCTAAGGCTATTTTAATTAGGGAGTAAACCTTTGTCGTGTTAGTAGCAAAACTTCAGCCTTAGTTTTTAATGTGCACGCGTCAACAGCCTATAGCCAATATTTTCAGATTTAACTTAACCACTTAGTAAAATGCTACCTAGATGATTTTATGATAAAAAACTTTCATCTTGGTTTATTTTGACTAGGCTTAACATTAGTAGTTATTTTAACCAATTAGAAAAAATTAAAAACAACCAGCTCAGTTGATAAGTCTTAAAAGACACATAAAAGCCAAAAGATGAATTATAGATGCCTATTGCTGTTGCCTGTCATCAGCTTGAAAGAAATTATTGTCATAGTGCTTCTAAGTATATCGTTGCAGAAAGGGATTTATAGATGGATATCAAGGGGAGCTTAGAGTGTAACCAGTTAATTAAACGCTATATTGCCACCAGAGCCGCCACAACCGAAATATGCGCCCCGTTAGAAATAGAAGATCTGTGTATTCAGCCCTGCGCCGACGTCAGTCCACCTAAATGGCATTTGGGACATACTACTTGGTTTTTTGAAGAGCTAATATTACGCCAGTTTGTTGCAGGTTATCAGCGCTTTGATGAGCATTTTAGCTTAATTTTTAACTCTTACTATAAATCAGCAGGCCTGCATTGGACCCAAAAAGATCGCGGTAACTTGTCTAGGCCTACGGTAGCGCAAATAGCCCAATACCGTCAGCAAATTGATGAGCTAATTCTAAGCTTACTCAATGCTGGGATATCAGAAGAAATTGCTACCATTATTGAAATTGGTATTCATCATGAGCAGCAGCATCAAGAGCTTCTGTATATGGACATTAAGTATATTCTGCATTGCAATCCCAGCAGTCCTCGCTACAGCAAAACACCGTTAATGAGCGCACAAGCGGTCACTGGCTCATGGCACACTTATACTCAGCAACTGGTGGAAATTGGTCATTGTGGCGAAGGCTACGCATTTGATAATGAATCACCGCCTCATAAAACTTACCTGACAGATTTCTCAATCTCTGACACTCTTATCACTAATGGTGAGTATTTAGCGTTTATTGAGTCAGCAGGCTATCAAACGCCAAAATACTGGTTAAGCATGGGCTGGGATTGGCTTAACGAGAACGGTATTACATCGCCTTTGTATTGGCGAAATCTCGATGGAAAATGGTTTGAATACACCCTTCATGGCCTAACACCTTTAGACTTAAGTGCCCCTGTGGTTCATGTCAGTTATTTTGAGGCCAACGCCTTTGCCAATTGGCGCCAATGCCGCTTACCCACAGAGCAAGAGCTAGAGCATTATTTACGCAGTAGCGACAATCAAGCCTTAATCTCAGCCCAAGGCCTGCCACCAGCAAGTTATCATCAACCTCAGTTACACCCCATCAATGCAGGTGATACTTCAGGTCAAGTCTGGTGTTGGAGCCAAAGCCATTATTCAGCCTACCCCGGCTATAAGCCCTTTGAAGGCAAGTTAGAAGAATACAATGGCAAGTTTATGTGTAATCAGTTTGTGCTTAGAGGCGGCTGTATTGCCACACCGCCACATCACTATCGACATAGTTATAGAAATTTTTATCAACCACACCAGCAATGGATGTTTTCAGGGATCAGATTAGCAAAGGATATCGTGTGAAGATTTCTAAAATTGATTATAAAAGTGACAATATTGACGCAATAAATAAAGAGCAATTTGCGATTGATGTATTAACTGGCCTTAGCGCTAGCCGAAAAACCTTACAAGCTAAATACTTCTACGACGATACTGGCAGTAAGATTTTTCAGCAAATTACCCAACATGAAGATTACTACCCCACTCGCACTGAGTTTGAAATTTTAAACACCATCAAACATGAACTGGCGGAGCTTATAGGTGAACAGGAAATTGATATTATCGAACTCGGAGCAGGCGACGGTCATAAAAGCCAATTAATCATTGATGGGTTCGTGGATCACAACTGTAAAGTCAATTACTACCCCATCGACATTTCAGAAGAAGCCATGCTGATGTTAGAAGACAACATTTGCGATCACCCTAATGTTGAATGTCACGGCATAGTAGCGGAATACTTTGAAGGCTTAAGGCTGGTGAGAGAAAAATCGACCAACAAACAACTGGTATTGTTTTTAGGCTCCAATATTGGCAATTTTGATCGAGTTCAAAACCAAGGCTTTTTACGTCGTTTGTGGATGAGCATGAATGCTGGCGACTATGCACTGGTGGGTTTTGACCTAAAAAAAGATGTCGATATACTGACCCGAGCTTATAACGACTCCAGTGGACTCACCAAAGACTTTAACCTGAATTTATTAACGCGGATCAACAAAGAGCTTGGGGCTAACTTTGTAGTGGATAATTTTCAGCACTTTGGCATTTACAGCCCCCTTCTGGGCGCTATGGAAAGCTACGTCATCGCCTCAAAGCCACAAAATGTCTATATTTCGGCGCTAAAAAGACAATTTCATTTCGACGCCTTTGAACCGATTCATTTAGAGTACTCCTTTAAGTTTCTCAAAAGTGATATTGACTTTATTAGCCAACATACCGGTTTTGAGGTCATTAAACACTTTTCAGATCCGCGCGACTATTTCATTGATTCATTGTGGCAAGTTAACAAGTAACCACCCTATTTTAATACTATGACGTCATCTTGCGATAACAACCGCGGCAAACTAGGCTTTGGCAGTGGCGATTTAATACCTTGCATGAAAGAGACTTAAAACCATTCAAACTCAGGAGCGAACAATGCCCCAAGATCTTCAAGCCAATAAACACAATGCTATCGCATTTTACCGCAGCGCTTATTTAGGCGCCCCTGTTAAGGCCATTGAAAAATATGTTGGCGCAGAATACATTCAGCACAATCCGATTGTGGCAGATGGTAAACAGGCTTTCATCGATTACTTCATTGAGATGGCTGAATATAAAGGAAAAACAATTGAGTTTGTCAGGGCCATAGCAGAAGATGATTTAGTGGCGCTGCATACCCATCAAGTGTGGCCTGGTAACGATCAGTATGTCACCATGGATTTCTTTCGATTTGATGACCAAGGCAAGATAGTCGAACATTGGGACTCTATTCAACAAATACCCGCTGAATCAAAACATAGTAATACAATGTATTAAGCCGTCATTAGGCGTAAATTAAGCTATTTCTTGCTTATCTATAGAAGTCTTTCAAAACCAGTAAATCATTAACGTGATAGCTTAACCATCAAACCTAAATCGACTAATAATTGCTAATAATCTTATGAAACTTGAAGAAATTTACCGACAAGACCTTAGTTTACTTATCGCCTTACAAATCTTAGTCGAAGAGTGCAGTGTTACAAAAGCAGCAAAACGGCTGCACTTGAGTCAATCTGCCACCAGTCGAATCTTAAGTCGCTTGCGGGAAATGCTCAACGACCCTCTCTTTTCACGGGTCGGCCAACAATTAGTACCAACCCAATATGCTCTAGATTGCTATCAACAGCTGCAAGGCCCTACAGGTCAATTACTACAACTGCTTACCCCCAGTGAATTTATTGCCAAAGAATGCCAACAAAAATTCACCATAGCTACCACTGACTTTGCCGCACAAGGTCTGCTGCCACTGGTGTTACCTAAGCTCTATCAACTAGCACCCAATATTGGCATTGAGGTCATTCCGGTGCAGCATCAATACCTTCAATCGCAACTAAGTTTACAAGGCGCTGACATGGCAATTTGCCGCGCCATAGATCAAACAGAGCAATTACAACAAACAAGGTTAGGTTTAGTGGGCGTTAGCTGTTTAGTTTCTAATAACCACCCTGTTGCAGATAAAGCCCTATCTCTAGAAGATTACCTACACTTTCCCCACGCTACCATTGCCATTAGTGATGGTGTTAAAGCCATTGTCGACTCATCTATCGCGCAATTCCCACAACGTAAAGAGTTATTAAGGGCGCCAAACTTAGACAGTGCACTGGCACTGCTTGAGCTGCATCCATTAATTATTACCTTGCCAGAGGGTATGGCTGAAATCGCCGCAGCCAAACACGGTTTAATTGTAAAGCCACTGCCGTTTGCAATAGCGCCACTAAACTACAATTTATTTTGGCATGCACGCTGTGAATTAGATAAAGGTCAGCGCTGGCTAAGGGATAAAATAGTCGACTTAATTAAGCCTTTGCTTATCAGTAACAGGCAATAATGAGCACTAAAAAAAGACACAAAAAAGCGGCTATTAAAGCCGCTTTACGATCTTTTAAATAAATGCTTGAGCTAAAAAATTAATCTTTAATGAATAGCTTCAAGCTAATAAATTATTGGCAATTAACTAATACCCGCCCCGTCACCTTACCTTTAACAATCTGCTGTGCAAATTCTGGTACTTGTTCAAGAGCAACAGTTTGACAGGCTTGCTGGTAAAAACTCTCTGGCAACAAGGCAATAACTTGCTCCCATGCCTTCACGCGTTTTTCAAACGGGCAAGCAACAGAGTCAACACCCAACAAGTTAACTCCACGTAAAATAAACGGCATCACTGTGGTTGGTAAGGCAAAGCCACCTGCTAAACCACAAATAGCGGCACTACCACCATAATTGATTTGGGTTAACGCGGTAGCCAACACTTGATTACCGACGGTATCAACCACCCCAGCCCAGCGCTGTTTATCTAAAGGGCGACCCGCTTGTTCAAACTCGCTGCGGTCGATAACATCACTAGCGCCAAGCTGTTTAAGTAGCTCACCATTAGACTCAACACGGCCAGAGCTTGCCACTACACGATAGCCAAGTTGGGCTAACAATGTCACAGCAACAGAGCCAACACCGCCACTGGCACCCGTTACTAGCACTTCACCTTGCTCAGGTGTAACACCAGCCTGCTGTAATGCTTGCACACACAACATCGCAGTTAACCCTGCAGTGCCAACCATCATAGCTTTAGCAGCATCAGCATTTTGAGGTATAGGTACTAACCAATCAGCTTTAACACGAGCCTTCTGGGCCATACCGCCCCAATGGTTTTCACCAACGCCCCAACCCGTTAGGATTACCTCATCACCAGCTTTATAACGCGGATCTGCAGATTCACTTACCACACCCGCAAAATCAATCCCTGGTACCATTGGGAAATTACGAATAATTTTGCCTAACCCAGTGACCGCTAGACCATCTTTGTAATTTAGCGATGAATAACTTACATCAACTAACACTTCACCTTCAGGAAGATCAGCAACAGATAATTGGCGAACCTCAGCTTGGGTCTGCTTATCATTTTGGGTTAATACAAGTGCGTTAAACATGGTGGCGCTCCTTACATTTTAGATAAAATTATCATAGTGTAAAAACCACCATGAATATACTGCATACTTTGCATGCCACACATGCAACGTAATCATACACAGTAACGTTTCAGTCAGTCACTTGCATGTTAATTATTCAAACCAATTTAGACAAAAAAACATCAATGAGTATAGGCACAATTGGCCATAAGCGAGGAGACAAAGGGATAAATATAAGCAATACAGATTTTGAAACGGATTTGGCTATATCTAAAAAATTAAAAGCCAGAAAAGACAAAGGCCTAGCATTTCTGCTAGACCTTCTAAATTTGGCAGGGGTAGCAAGACTCGAACTCGCAACCATCGGTTTTGGAGACCGCTGTTCTACCAATTGGAACTATACCCCTGTTGACGGAATGCATTATGCTAAAACCACTGCGAAAGGTAAAGCATTATTTATCACAAACGTACTGACTGTGGGTTTTTCAGCCAAATTAAGCAATTTATAATCTACTTTGCTATTTTGGCAATGCGAAGCTCACTTACATACGGTATTTACATGATGTCGGATCATATACTCTACTTAAACAGTTACGTAACTGAGCTTAAGGAGACTTACAAATGACTTGCTTGAGTACAAGCAGCACAATTACCAATCGCAACGAATAGTCGCTTATAAACACTTACAAGTGGTATGAACTGCATTTAGAGCTATTGCCCTTCACCAGTTTAGAACTAAAGTCTTTAATAGGTCATAACGGCTTAGGTGAAACGGCTTTAGATATCGTTAAAACCTAACGCTTCGAGTTTGAGAAACCAGCTAAGAGTTTACGATTTAGCATAAGTGAGAGGAAATATAACAATTTACAACAGTAGTAACATCAACAAAGTTGAACAATAAACACTCAAATTAATGATTTTAAAATACTTCATAGTTATTTAATTAATCTAAAAAGTAAAAATATCATCATTGCTGACATCTGGAATAAATGCTTAATATTAAAACTAAATATCATCATAGAATGATGCTATTTATTCGACGCAACGAAAAAAGCCTCATCTTTCGATGAGGCTTTCGTCTTTATGTTGGCGGAGCGGACGGG